>NZ_KK211189.1:516161-571161 GCF_000620845.1 Exiguobacterium marinum DSM 16307 | reverse complement strand
ATTTTATGATGACTTAGACGGCATCTGCTTTTTCGTTTTTTTCTTCGCCACTTCAGACGAAGCCGGTTCAGTGACTTGCCCCGTCTGTTGAAAGCGATGAAGCATCAATACTTGATAGGCATTCGCGAACACTAATGTTGCAAGGGCCGGCCAGAGTAATGGAATTTCATCCGTTGTTTGAAGGGCCGGAATCCATTCAATCAAAGTAATGACGGTCATTAAGAAAAGTGTCGGGATGAAAGCACTCATATTCGTTTGTTTCGCTTTACTCGCAGCAACTACCCAAGCGACAATTAATAACACAAGCATCTCGCCGATATAACGCCACATGTGATCATTTCCAAATGCGAGCATCCGTAAATAAACGGCATCAAAGATCGCAAAGGCGATTAACAACACCTGGACGCGATTCCATAGACGTGGCCCTCGGAATAAATCAAGACCGACCCGATGGATGATCAAATAGGCGAAGAAGCCCATCATACTGATCCCGGTCCATGTGCTCGAGTAACTAAGCGCAGTGACAATTGCCTCCCAAGACTGACTGACTAAATAACCCGGGTTCGCTAACAAGTTCATAAGGAACCCGAACAACGTCCCAAAAACGAGCGTTGTCCAAAACAAACGTAAAAATCCTTGTACTTTCATCTCTCACCGATTCACCCTTCTATTTGTTTAATGACTGCTTGCGCTAACTCGTCATACGTATGCTCAAATGGATGACCATCCCGATAGACAGAAGGTGCGAAGTCCTCTTCATTGTCATACGGTTGGCCAAGCGGAATTTGAGCAAGCAACTTACTCTTCAGTGCTTCTGATAGTTTTTCTCCACCACCATAACCGAATACGTATTCTTTTTCGCCTGTCAGTTTACTTTCGAAATAAGCCATGTTCTCAATGATACCTAGTAGTTTATGGTTCGTTTTAATCGCCATTGCCCCAGCACGAGCAGCAACGAAAGCAGCTGTCGCGTGAGGTGTCGTCACAATCAACTCCTGGCATGATGGGAGCATCGAATGGATATCAAGTGCGACATCCCCCGTTCCTGGCGGTAAGTCGAGCAATAGATAGTCTAGGTCGCCCCACTCGACGTCATTGAAGAAGTTATTTAACATTTTTCCGAGCATCGGTCCACGCCAGATAACGGGTGCATTGTCTTCAACGAAAAAGCCCATTGAAATGACCTTCACACCGAAACGCTCGACTGGAATGATCTTTTCGCCGCGAACAACTGGTCGTTCTTCGATGCCAAGCATATCCGGAACACTAAATCCGTAAATGTCCGCATCGATCAATCCAACCTTCTTGCCCGCTCGCGCAAGCGCGACCGCTAAGTTGACAGACACTGTAGATTTCCCTACGCCACCCTTACCTGAAGCGATGGCGATAAATGTCGTCCCTGAATTCTCACGAAGAATCGCCGGCTTTGTCGCTTCCTTCAAACTTTCGTCGTTCAATGCTTCAAAGCGAAGTCCAACCGTCTTAAAGCCTTTCCCCTTGAGCAATGTGACAATCTCTTGTTGTAATTGAAGCTGTTCCCCGCTCCCTGTTTGTCCGAGTGCCACTTTTACACTGACATAATCTTCTTTAATGCGGATGTCTTTTACCCCCGCTGTATCTCCAAGCGTTCGGTTGATCGTTGGATCAACGAGCCCCGCCAATTCCTCGCGTACTTGCTCTACTGTAAGCATATCGCTTCCCCCTTCTAACTGTTTCGATATCAGTATATCAAAAAAAG
The DNA here is from genome assembly GCF_000620845.1 of Exiguobacterium marinum DSM 16307. GTDB lineage: Bacteria > Bacillota > Bacilli > Exiguobacteriales > Exiguobacteriaceae > Exiguobacterium > Exiguobacterium marinum. The sequence goes on along the minus strand of NZ_KK211189.1, from coordinate 569,423 downwards.
CGTTTTCTTGACGGCTTCGGAATCGACTATTTCAAACAAAAAACTCTCCACCCGAAAGGATGGAGAGTTCGAACCACACCGCGAAGATTAACGCTTCGAGAATTGTGGTGCGCGACGTGCTGCTTTAAGACCGTATTTTTTACGTTCTTTCATACGAGCGTCACGAGTTAAGAAGCCTTTTTCTTTGAGGCTTGGACGGAATTCTGGGTCCGCTTGAAGAAGCGCACGTGATACACCGTGGCGAATCGCTCCAGCTTGTCCAGTATATCCACCACCGTTAACGTTAACGATTACATCGTATTTCCCTTCTGTTTCAGTCAATACGAGTGGTGATTTAGCCATCATGATCAAAGTCTCATGACCGAAGTATTCTGAGATATCGCGGCCATTTACAACAACTTTACCGTCACCTGCAACGAGGTGAACGCGAGCCACCGAGTGTTTGCGGCGGCCTGTTCCGTAGTAACGTACATCTGCCATCGTTTAGTTCCTCCCTGTGTCTCGATTAACCGCGAAGTTCGTAAACTTCTGGTTTTTGTGCTTCATGCTTGTGTTCAGTTCCAGCGTAAACGTGGAGTTTGTTGAATTGTTGACGACCGAGTGATCCTTTTGGAAGCATCCCTTTGATCGCGAGTTCAAGCATACGCTCTGGACGTTTTGCGAGAAGCTCTTTTGCAGTTTGTGATTTCAAGCCGCCTGGATGACCTGAATGACGGTAGTAGATCTTGTCATTCAACTTGTTACCAGTCAATTTGATTTTCTCAGCGTTGATGATGATGACGTGGTCTCCGCAATCAACGTGTGGTGTGAAAGTCGGCTTGTGCTTACCGCGAAGAAGTGAAGCTACTTCACTAGTCAAACGACCAAGTGTTTTGCCTTCTGCGTCGATAAGGAGCCATTTGCGTTCTACTTCAGATGCTTTAGCCATGAATGTTGTGCGCATGTGGAATACCTCCTAGAAATGTCTGTTCACTTAATTTTTTGATGCTTTATCATAATCCTAGTTTACGGGGCTAAGATTGTGGTTCATCTCTAAATTTGAAAATGAAATGCCAATGAATATAATACGATTTTATAGAAGGAATGTCAATCTACTTTTTCATAATTCACATTCCACAAATATAAACCATGCGGGGGCGCGGTTATTCCCGCCATACGGCGGTCTCTCGCCTCCAACATTTGTGCGATGTCGGCAGGCTCATACTTGCCTCGCCCTATCTCGATGACTGTCCCTACCATAATTCGCACTTGATTGTACAAAAAGCCAGAACCCACGAAACGAAATATGATCTCATCATCTACTTCTAACACTTCCGTTTCATAGATAGTACGAACACGATCCTCGACCTCCGCCTTCGTCACTGAGAACGAAGTGAAGTCATGTGTTCCTACTAACAGCTTCATTGCTTGACACATCGACTCTAGGTTTAGCGTGTAAGTAACGGTCGCAGCATAGTGTCGTCGAAACGGGTCCTCGGTCTTACGAATATAGTAGCGATATTCTTTTCGCTTGGCCCCGTAGCGAGCATGGAACAGAGCATCAGCCTCTTCAGCCTGTTTGACATGGATATCATCCGGCAACATCGCGTTTAGCGCTTTGACGAATCGTTCCGCAGGCATCTGTAGCGACGTATCAAAGTGAATCACTTGTCCTAAGGCATGGACGCCGGCGTCTGTACGACCTGAAGCGACGATTTTTACCGGTTGACGATGCATGCGTGCTAACACCGTCTCAATCTCAGCCTGAACCGTATTGCCGTTCGGTTGTACTTGATATCCCGCATAGTTGGTCCCGTCATAGGCAACTGTCAATTTAATTCGTCTCATCCAATCCCTCTCAATCCAAACAATATGAGTGTCAGTACGACAAAGATAAACAACACCATCGTGTCACGCGTATGCCACTCCATCTCGCGCAATCTCGTCCGTCCTTCACCCCCACGGTAGCCACGCGCTTCCATAGCTGTAGCGAGGTCCTCAGCACGCTTAAACGCTGAGATGAATAATGGGATTAGTAACGGAATAACTCCTTTCAATCGAGACTTCCATGGACCGCTCATCAAATCGACGCCCCGTGCTTGTTGCGCTTTCATAATGCGGTCCGTCTCGTCCGCAAGAGTCGGTAGGAAACGGAGCGAGATGGAGAGCATTAATGCAATCTCATGGGCAGGCACACGAATCCGTTCGAATGGCCGGAGACCAGCTTCAATCGAGTCGGTTAATTCCATCGGTGTCGTCGTCAATGTCACGAGCGTCGTCAACATGACGAGATAGAAGAATCGGAGCGAGACGATCAGGCCCATGCGAACCCCTTCCGAATAAATTGCAACCGGTCCGAATTCGAAGAGGAGGGTGCCGTCACGATTGAATAACAACTGCAAGACCAATGTGAAGACGATTAAAAATAAAATCATGCGTAGCCCGTTCCATAAGTAGCGCCACGATAACTGCGATAGTTTGACCACAAACAACGTGAAAGACAGCAGAAACAAGTTCGTCCATAAATTATCTGCTAAAAAGACGACCGGGATGAACCCTAAAATGAAGAGCGTCTTCGCACGTGCATCGAGTGAGTGGAGCCACGAATGTCCCGGTATATATTGACCGATAATCATGTCGCTCCCCCTTTCAACCGTTCCGCGACCCAATCCGCCAGTTCGCTCTCAGTGCGTACGAGTGGAATTACAGTTTCTCCAAAAGCCGGTGCCATATCGCGGGCGAATCGTAAAACGTGCGGGATGTCGAGCTGGAGACGTCGCACGAGCGTCTCGTCTTGGAACAGGTCAAACGGATCTCCGTCAAACGCCACCTCGCCGCGCTCCATCACCACGACGCGTTCCGCATAGGCGAGTACATCATCCATATCGTGCGAAACGAGAATAAGTGTCAGATTCAATTCTTCTCGTAACCGTTTGAATAAGGCAAGCATATCCCGTCTTCCAATCGGATCGAGACCTGCTGTCGGTTCATCGACGATAAGGACGTCAGGACGACTCGCCAAGACCCCTGCAATCGCAACACGGCGCATTTGTCCGCCCGAGAGATCAAATGGGGAACGTTCCCAAAGTGATTCATCCAAACCAACGAGGCGAAGGGCTTCATGGGCACGTTCTTTCGCTTCGGCATCTGTCGCGCCAAAATTGCGCGGACCGAACATGACGTCGCGTTCGACCGTCTCTTCAAACAATTGATGTTCGGGATATTGAAAGACGAGCCCAACGCGACGCCGAAGCGGCAAGAGATTCTGCTTTTTATCACGACGCGAACGAATCGGTGTGACGGTGATGTCATCGACTACCACACGCCCGTCTGTCGGTCGTAATAATCCGTTCATATGTTGAACAAGCGTCGATTTCCCTGAGCCTGTATGCCCAAGAAACGCAACAAGCGCTCCCGACGGAATGGTTACATTCACATCGCGCAGCGCGGTTCGTTCAAACGGAGTATTGATTTGATATTGATATGTTACTTCTTCAATGCGTATCGGCATAGATGGTTCACCAACTCCGAATGTTGTAGCATCAAACGATCGAGTGGAATGCCACGCTCCTTCAGTTCGAGTTGCATCCGAACGATAAACGGGACATCTAATTGGATGTCACGAAGCGCATCTGGATGTTGAAACACGTCTTCAGGTGTACCGGTCATCGCAATCTTACCTTTCGATAATGCAATGATACGGTCGGCAAACAACACTTCGTCGAGCTCGTGTGTAATAGCGACAACCGTCATCCCTTCCGAGACGAGCTGTCGTACCGTTTGTAATACCTCTTGTCGCCCGATTGGGTCGAGCATCGAGGTCGCTTCATCGAGCACGAGGACACGCGGGCGCATTGCGAGAGCCGCAGCTATCGCAACGCGCTGCTTTTGTCCACCGGATAACTGATGCGGTTCACGGTCCGCTAGTTCCGATAATCCAACGCGCGCTAGACTGTCATCAATTCGACGAACCATTTCTTGACGTGGAAGTCCCATGTTTTCGAGAGAAAATGCCACATCATCGCGCACGGTCGCCCCAACAAATTGATTGTCGGGATTTTGAAAGACGCCCCCAATCCGCGTCCGAACGTCCCACACGTCTGCGGCGTTCGACGGATCGAGTGTCTCGACGTGGACTTCCCCCTGTTCAGGAATGAGAAGTCCGTTCCACAATTTCGTCAGTGTCGACTTGCCAGAACCATTATGGCCGACAATCGCAAGCCATTCCCCTTTGTACACATCGAGCGATAGGCCGTTAAGTGCCGGCTCAGATTGTCCAGGGTAATGAAATACGACATCCCGTACCATAATTTGTGCTTCCATAGGTCGACTCCTTTCTTATGTGGAAACAGGGCACTACGTCACCGCATGCCCTGTCGACTGCCTAATGAATTAGACGAGTTCGATGATTACAACTTCTGCACCATCACCGCGGCGTGGGCCGACTTTCATGATGCGCGTGTATCCACCTTGACGTTCAGCGTAGCGTGGTGCCACGTCTTCGAACAATTTTTGGATAGCGTCTTTTTCTCCAGCGTTCTCTTTACGAACGAATGAAGCTACTTGACGACGGGCATGAAGATCGCCACGTTTCCCAAGAGTGATCAATTTTTCAACGACTGGGCGAAGTTCTTTCGCTTTTTGTTCAGTTGTTTGAATGCGCTCGTTGATGATTAGGTCAGTTGCAAGATCACGCAAAAGCGCCTTGCGTTGCGAGCTTGTACGGCCAAGTTTCGAATAAGCCATTACATTTCCCTCCTTCGGTTGAACTTAGTCTTCTTTACGCAAGCCCAAACCGAGTTCGTCCAACTTGTGTTGAACTTCTTCGAGTGATTTACGTCCGAGGTTACGAACTTTCATCATCTCTTCCTCTGATTTGTTTGCGAGTTCTTGAACAGTGTTGATGCCAGCGCGCTTCAAGCAGTTGTACGAACGAACTGAGAGATCGAGTTCTTCAATCGTCATTTCGAGTACTTTTTCTTTTTGGTCTTCTTCTTTCTCGACCATAATTTCTGCATTGAGAGCTTCATCTGTCAAACCAACGAAGATGTTCAAGTGTTCCGTCAAAATTTTAGCCCCTAATGATACAGCTTCTTCCGGACGAATTGAACCATCTGTCCACACGTCTAATAAAAGCTTATCGAAGCTAGCGTCTTGACCGACACGTGTTTTGTCTACTTCGTAGTTCACGCGTTGAATCGGTGTATAGATCGAATCGATTGGAATGACACCAATCGGCATATCATCACGTTTGTTATCTTCTGCCTGGACGTAACCACGACCACGGCGAGCAGTCAAACGCATGCGAAGCGTCGCATTGTCAGCGAGAGTCGCGATGTAGAGCTCAGGATTCAAGATTTCAACGTCGCTATCATGGGTAATGTCTGCCGCAGTGACAGCACCGGCACTTGAAACGTTAATCTCAAGCGTTTTCTCTTCTTCCGAGTACACTTTTAGTGCTAACTTCTTGAGGTTTAGTACGATTTGAGTGACGTCTTCGACGACACCGTCAATCGTAGAGAACTCGTGAAGCACGCCATCGATTTGAACCGCTGTTACCGCTGCACCTGGGAGCGATGACAATAGAATTCGACGTAGTGAGTTACCGAGAGTAGTGCCATATCCACGTTCAAGCGGTTCTACTACGAATTTACCAAACGTAGCGTCCTCGCTGATTTCGACCGTTTCGATCTTTGGTTTTTCAATCTCGATCATCTGAACCCCTCCTTGAGTATATCCTGCCGTGCAGTTTGAACTGCTAAAGTATATGCTGTCGTGCTAGGTAAACCCTTCACACGTTCAAGCGATTATACGCGGCGACGTTTCGGAGGGCGGCAACCGTTGTGCGGAACTGGAGTTACGTCACGGATTGCAGTAACTTCAAGACCAGTAGCTTGGAGTGCACGGATAGCCGCTTCACGTCCAGCACCAGGACCTTTAACGTTAACTTCTACTGTACGCATACCGTTGTCCATTGCAACTTTCGCTGCAGTTTCAGCAGCCAATTGTGCTGCGAATGGAGTCGATTTACGTGATCCTTTAAATCCAAGGTTACCAGAAGTAGCCCATGAGATCGCGTTACCTTGCGTGTCAGTGATTGTGATGATTGTGTTGTTGAATGTAGAACGGATGTGTACCACACCGACTTCAACATGTTTTTTAACTTTACGTTTAGAACGTACGTTTTGCTTACGTTTCGCCATTGTTCAATTCCCTCCTTTACTTCTTCTTGTTCGCTACTGTACGGCGTGGGCCTTTACGAGTACGCGAGTTGTTCTTCGTGTTTTGACCGCGAACAGGGAGACTACGGCGATGACGGATACCGCGGTATGCGCCGATCTCGATCAAACGTTTGATGTTAAGTGAAACTTCACGACGAAGGTCACCTTCAACTTTGATTCCGTCAATTGCTTCACGGATACGGTTGAGTTCATCTTCAGTAAGGTCGCGTGTGCGTGTCTCTTCAGAAACGTTAGCTGCCTTCAAAATTTCTTGTGCTTTTGTTTTACCAATACCATAGATGTATGTGAGCGAAATAACGATACGTTTTTCGCGTGGAATATCTACACCAGCAATACGTGCCATGTGTGCACCTCCTCTGAAATTAACCTTGTTTTTGTTTGTGTTTCGGGTTTTCGCAAATTACCATTACTTTACCCTTACGACGAATGACTTTACATTTTTCGCAAATCGGTTTTACCGACGGTCTTACTTTCATGAGTATACCCTCCTCCTGGAAAAATCGGAGTTACTTATAACGGTACGTAATCCGCCCGCGAGTCAAGTCGTATGGAGACAACTCAACAGTTACGCGGTCACCTGGAAGGATCCGAATGTAGTGCATCCGAATTTTCCCTGAGACGTGCGCGAGCACCGTGTGGCCGTTTTCTAACTCCACTTTAAACATTGCGTTCGGAAGTGGTTCGACAACAGTGCCTTCCACTTCAATGACATCTTGTTTCGCCATCATTTATTCCCCTTTCTATATGAAAATCTTTAGGAGCACAGACGATCTATTGCCATCTACTGTGAGAGAAGGATCCTTGACGGATCAGTATGGAACAATAGAGCCTCATTCACCGGAATCGAGTTTCGTTAAAATCTCGTATCCATCGTCTGTGATGGCGATGGTGTGCTCAAAGTGGGCGCACATGCTACCGTCCACTGTGACAACTGTCCAGTTATCAGTCAGTGTTCGAACATAGCGTTGACCAGCGTTCACCATTGGTTCAATGGCTAACGTCATCCCAGTCTTCAGGCGCGGCCCTTTCCCCGGTGGACCATAGTGTGGAATTTGCGGCTCTTCATGCAAATCTTGTCCAACACCATGACCGACGTATTCGCGGACGACAGAGAAATCATTTGATTCAACATATGCTTGAATCGCATGCGAAATATCTGTCAATCGCCCTCCAGCCTTGGCGTGCTCCAATCCTTTATACAGACTTTCTTCGGTTACGTCAAGTAGCCGCTGTGTCTCTTCTGAGATTGTTCCCACTGGATAAGTCCAAGCGGAATCTCCATGATATCCATTGTAGTAGGCACCGATATCGATTGAGATGATATCTCCATCTTTCAATACCCGTTTTCCTGGAATGCCATGAACAAGCTCTTCGTTCACCGAAGCACAAACACTACCGGTAAAACCGTTGTAGCCTTTGAACGATGGTGTCGCACCTTGGCTGCGAATGTAATCTTCCGCAATCCGGTCGAGCTCAAGCGTCGTGATTCCTGGTTTAATGTGCTGTTTGAGCACCTGGTGCGTTCGAGCAACAATTTGCCCAGCCTCACGCATAATCGCAATTTCACGAGGCGTCTTCGTGATGATCATTCAGTATCACCAAGTAATGCTTTGACATCGGCATACACGACATCGATTGGACGATCTCCATCCAATGTACGAAGATACCCTTTTTCAGCGTAAAAGTCAATGAGTGGTTTCGATTGCTCGATGTTGACTTCAAGGCGACGGCGAACCGTTTCCTCTTTATCGTCTTCACGTTGCATAAGAGCCGACCCATCCACATCACAGATGCCTTCCACTTTTGGTGGGTTGAAGATCACATGATATGTCGCGCCACACGTTGGGCAGATCCAACGACCTGTCAAGCGTGGAACGAGAATTTCCGCATCCACATCGATGTTGACGACGTGGTCAATCTGTTTCCCCAAATCTTTAAGCAAACTTTCGAGTGCCTCTGCTTGAGCAACAGTACGCGGGAATCCATCGAGTAAGAAACCTTTTTCTGTGTCATCTTGACTAAGACGTTCCCGTACGATTCCGATTGTTACCTCATCCGGTACGAGTTCACCTTTATCCATGAATGACTTAGCTTCTTTACCGAGTGGCGTTCCGCCTTTGATTGCCGCACGAAACATGTCGCCTGTCGAAATGTGAGGGATTTGGTACTCTTCTACAATTTTAGCAGCTTGAGTCCCTTTCCCAGCACCCGGTAAGCCCATGAGTACTAGATTCATCTCGGTTAGCCTCCAGTTTTGATTTTCACGAAGATCTCGTAAACACGACAGGAAGGAAGGGTTGACCCTTCCTTCCGCTTTAACGGATAAAGCCTTTATAGTGTCGTTTTACAAGTTGACTCTCGATTTGTTTCATCGTTTCGAGGGCTACCCCGATGACGATCAATAAGCTCGTTCCTCCGATTTGAACGGAAGTTGGAAGACCGGCAAGCTTAATGAAGATTGTCGGCATGATCGCCACGAACGATAAGAAAATCGCTCCGAAGAAAGTCAATCGATACAGCAACTTCGTGATGTACTGTTCTGTTTGCGCCCCAGGACGAATCCCAGGAATATAACCACCTTGCTTCTGCAAGTTTTCTGCCATCTGCTCTGGATTCACCTGAACAAATGTATAGAAGTAAGAGAACGCAATGATTAACGCAACATAAATCGACATTCCGATTGGCGCCGTCGTGTCAAAGTACGTTTGTAATTTTTGCGTTGTCTCTGGAGAAGCAATGAAGCTTGCAACAGTTGGCGGTGTTACCATGAAGGAAATCGCGAAGATTACCGGGATAACACCTGCTGCGTTTAGCTTGATTGGCAAGTGCGTCGACTGTCCGCCCACTGGGGTACGGTTTGCCGTGCGTTTTGCATATTGGATTGGGATTTTGCGTGCCGCTTGTTGAACATAAATGATCCCAACCGTCACGGCCAAAATCACAAGGGCCAATACAACCAAGTAAACGATATTAATGAACAATGCATCTCCAGCGTTTTGGAGTTTTGTTTCATAAACCTGCGTAAAGATTCTTGGGAACCCGGCGACGATACCCGCGAAGATGATGATGGAAATACCATTCCCAACACCTTTCTCCGTTGTCATTTCACCAAGGAACATCAAGAACGCTGTACCCGCAGTGAGTACAATCGCGATCACAAAGTAAGTTGCCGTTCCCCATGTCTCATTGACGAGACCTGGGTACAGGCGGTTAAATCCAAACGACAATGATGTCGCTTGAACAAAGCCTAAGATGATCGTCCCATAGCGCGTGACCGTCGCTAACTTTTTACGGCCCGCCTCTCCTTGTTTGGCCCATTCGGCAAACTTTGGAACGACGTCCATTTGTAAAAGTTGCACAACGATCGATGCCGTGATGTACGGCATGATCCCCATTGCGAACAAGGAGAAGTTCTGTAAAGCATTTCCTCCAAACAAGTTCAAGAAGTCAAGAAGACCTCCTGAGTCAAAACGCAACACATCCGTATTCACCATCGGCACCGGGATATGAGCCCCGATGCGGAAAATGATGATGATTGCGAGTGTGAAGAGAATACGCTGTCGAATATCTTTCACGCGCCACATATTGGAGATCGTCTGAAACATCAGATCACCTCAACTGTACCGCCAGCTGCTTCGATCGCTTCTTTCGCTGCACCCGAGAACTTGTTGGCTTTTACAGTCAATTTAGTTTCAAGCTTGCCGTTGGCAAGAACTTTGATTCCGTCTTTAGCAGAGCTGACAACACCAGTCTCAATTAAGAGTTCTGGAGTAACTTCAGTACCTGCTTCGAAACGGTTAAGCGTGTCTAGGGAAACAACCGCATACTCTTTACGAGTTGGGTTGTTGAAACCGCGTTTTGGAAGACGACGGTAAAGTGGATTTTGTCCACCTTCAAATCCTGGACGAACGCCACCGCCCGAACGAGCTTTTTGACCTTTGTGTCCACGACCAGAAGTTTTACCGTTACCAGTCGCCATTCCGCGACCGACACGGTTACGTTCGTGACGTGAACCTGGAGTTGGCTTCAATTCATGGAGTTTCATAGTGGCACCTCCTTATTTATTAAAATCTTTATTATTCGTTGATTTCTTTTACAGTCACAAGGTGCGACACTTTGTTGATCATACCGCGCATCGCGACGTTGTCAGGGACAACGACCGTTTGATGCATTTTACGAAGACCGAGTGTACGTACAGTAACACGCTGACCTTCCGGACGACCAATAGTGCTGCGTGTGAGGGTGATTGCGAGTTTCGCCATGTCTAGTTCCCTCCCTTAGTTAAGAAGTTCTTCTACGCTTTTACCACGTAGTTTAGCAACTTCCTCTGCTTTTTTGAGCTCTGTCAAGCCTTGAACCGTCGCACGGACGATGTTGATCGGTGTGTTTGAACCTAACGATTTCGAAAGGATGTCACCTACACCTGCAAGTTCGAGCACCGCACGAACTGGACCACCAGCGATAACCCCAGTACCTTCAGAAGCTGGTTTCATGAATACACGACCTGCTCCGAATACTCCTGTGATTTCGTGTGGAATTGTTGTACCAACCATAGGTACTTGTACCATGTTTTTCTTAGCGGCTTCAATAGCCTTGCGAATCGCTTCTGGCACCTCTTGTGCCTTACCTGTACCGAAACCGACGTGACCATTTTTGTCACCTACGACTACGAGAGCAGCAAAACGGAAGCGGCGGCCACCTTTTACGACTTTCGCGACGCGGTTTACGGTAACAACGCGTTCTTCAAGTTGTTCCATGTTAACGTCTAACTGGCGCATCGAGTGTCCCCTCCTTTTTATTAGAATTTAAGACCTGCTTCACGAGCTGCTTCTGCAACAGCTTTGACGCGGCCATGATAGAGGTATCCACCACGGTCGAACACAACTGTGTCGATACCTTTCTCGAGTGCACGTTCTGCAGCAAGTTTACCAACAGCTTTCGCTGCTTCAACGTTACCGCCATTTGTAAGATCGAGAGCTTTATCTTTCGAAGATGCAGACACAAGCGTTGTTTGTGCCGCGTCATCGATAAGTTGAACGTAAATGTGTTTGCTCGAACGGAATACGTTCAAACGTGGACGAGCTGCCGTCCCCGTGATCGTACGACGTACGCGAGCATGACGCTTTTTACGAACTGCATTTTTATCTGCTTTTGTGATCATTTATGCCACTCCTTTCCGTTCATTTCGTGACGAATTACTTACCAGTCTTACCTTCTTTACGGCGAATACGTTCATCAGAGTAACGAACACCTTTACCTTTGTAAGGTTCTGGAGCACGGTACGAGCGGATTTGAGCAGCAACGTGACCGACGCGCTCTTTGTTAATCCCTTTTACGATGATTTGCGTGTTTGAAGGAACTTCGATTTCGATACCTTCCTCAGCAACGTACTCGATTGGGTGCGAGTAACCGAGGTTGAGGACGAGTTTGTTACCTTGCTTCGTAGCACGGTAACCAACCCCCGAGATCTCAAGTGTTTTTTGGAATCCGTTCGACACACCTTGTACCATGTTGGCAATAAGGGCACGTGTCGTACCGTGAATTGTGCGGCTTTCTTTCGATTCGTCTGGACGAACAACCGTCAATTCGTTCTCTTCAATTTTGATTTCCAATGCCGGGTTAGCTGAAAGCGAAAGTTCACCTTTAGCACCTTTTACTGTGACCGTGTTGTCATTAGCAACTGTTACAGTAACGCCAGCAGGAATCGTAACTGGTTTTTTACCAATACGTGACATTGATTACACCTCCGTTCTTGTTAGAAAAGTGACTTACCAGATGTAGGCGAGCACTTCGCCGCCGACTTGTTGTTGGCGAGCTTCTTTATCAGTCATGAGACCTTTAGATGTCGAAAGAACTGCGATTCCGAGTCCTCCGAGTACTTTTGGTACTTCATCAGCTTTTGCGTATACACGAAGACCTGGTTTCGAAATACGTTTGAGACCAGTGATTACACGTTCGTTGCTTGCTCCATATTTAAGGAAAAGACGAAGTGTACCTTGTTTAGCGTCCTCGATATATTCAACATCGCGAATGAAACCTTCACGCTTAAGGATTTCAGCGATCTCACGTTTAATGTTCGAAGCTGGGAGCTCCATTTTTTCATGGCGAACCATGTTAGCGTTACGGATACGTGTAAGCATATCTGCAATAGGGTCTGTCATTACCATGCGATGTACCTCCTTTCACACTGTTAGTGGATTACCAGCTTGCTTTTTTAACACCAGGGATTTGACCTTTGTATGCAAGATCACGGAACTTGATACGGCTGATCCCGAATTTACCCATGTAACCATGCGGACGACCTGTGATGCTGCAACGGTTGTGCAAGCGTACAGGTGACGAGTTACGTGGCAATTTGCTGAGTCCGATATAATCGCCTTCAGCTTTCAACTTCGCACGCTTTTCAGCGTACTGGGCAACGAGTTTCTCGCGTTTAAGTTCGCGATTCACCATTGACTTTTTAGCCATGTTGTCGACCTCCCTTTAGATTATTTTTGGAATGGCATACCGAGAAGTGTGAGTAATTCACGTGCTTCTTCGTCTGTGTTAGCTGTTGTAACAACAACGATGTCCATACCGCGTACTTTAGATACTTTATCGTAATCGATCTCAGGGAAAATAAGTTGCTCTTTCACGCCAAGCGTGTAGTTACCGCGTCCGTCGAATGCTTTCTTCGATACACCGCGGAAGTCACGTACACGTGGAAGTGAAACAGTTACCAATTTGTCGAGGAAATCGTACATACGCTCGCCACGAAGTGTAACCTTCGCACCGATTGGCATACCTTCACGAAGCTTGAAACCAGCGATTGATTTCTTCGCTTTCGTTACGAGTGGTTTTTGACCAGAAAGAATTGATAATTCTTCCACTGCCATGTCAAGTGCTTTCGAGTTCGAAACAGCATCACCTACACCCATGTTGATGACGATCTTTTCGATTTTTGGTACTTGCATGACTGAGTCATAGTTGAATTTATCCATCATCGCTTTCACGATGTCGCTTTTATACTTCTCTTGCAAACGGTTCATAGTCGAATGGACCTCCTTTCGTCACGTTCTTCTTATTTATCGAGTACTTCGCCCGATTTCGCGACACGAACTTTTTTACCATCGACTACTTTGAAACCAACACGAGTTGGTTTGCCAGTTTTAGGGTCGAGTGGCATTACGTTCGAGACGTGAATTGGTGCTTCGATCTCAAGGATCCCGCCTTGTGGATTCGCTTGTGATGGTTTCGCGTGTTTTTTCATCACGTTTACACCTTCAACCAATACGCGGTTCTTGCTTGGCATAGCTTTGAGGATAACCCCTTGCTTGCCTTTATCTTTACCAGACATTACCTGGACTGTATCGCCTTTTTTAACATGCATCGTTTGCGCACCTCCTTATAGGATTGAAATTGGAAATTAAAGTACTTCCGGTGCCAACGAAACGATCTTCATGAATTCTTTTTCACGAAGTTCACGTGCAACTGGCCCGAAGATCCGTGTGCCGCGTGGGCTCTTGTCATCTTTGATAATGACTGCTGCGTTCTCATCGAAACGGATGTACGAACCATCTTTACGACGAGCGCCGCGTTTTGTACGAACGACAACTGCTCTGACAACGTCACCTTTTTTAACAACGCCACCTGGTGTTGCTTGTTTTACCGTTGCGACGATAACGTCACCGATGTTTGCAGTCTTACGACCAGAACCACCGAGAACCTTAATTGTCAACAGTTCACGCGCGCCAGAGTTGTCTGCTACTTTCAAGCGAGATTCTTGTTGAATCATGCGAGTGTACCTCCCTCCGGATGTTTAATAAATCCGAACTGTTATTAGATGATTACTGATTCTTCTACTACTGTTACAAGACGGAAACGTTTGTCTTTAGAAAGAGGACGTGTTTCCGCGATGCGAACGATATCGCCCACTTTAGCGACGTTGTTCTCATCGTGTGCTTTATATTTTTTCGTGTAGTTTACACGTTTGCCATAAAGTTTATGACGAACCTTTGTTTCTACTGCGACGACGATCGTTTTGTCCATTTTGTCAGACACGACGCGACCAGTGAACACTTTACGGTTGTTGCGTTCCATGAGTGTTACCTCCTCTCAAGAATCCGATGTAATTAGGCGTTGTTGATGCCGAGTTCGCGTTCACGAAGAATCGTTTTAGCACGCGCAATCGACTTGCGTACTTCACGGATACGAGCAGGATTCTCAAGCTGACCTGTAGCAAGTTGGAAGCGCAGGTTAAAGAGTTCTTCTTTCCACTCGCCCACTTTACCGTTGAGCTCTTCAGTTGTTGATTGACGGAGATCAGTTGCTTTCATTCGTATCACCACCATTTTCTTCACGTTTCACGAACTTACATTTCACTGGAAGTTTGTGCGATGCAAGACGAAGTGCCTCACGTGCCACTTCCTCAGATACACCTGCGATTTCGAACATTACTTTGCCAGGCTTAACTACAGCTACCCAGCCTTCTGGAGCACCTTTACCCGAACCCATTCGGACTTCGAGAGGCTTTTTAGTGTAAGGTTTGTGTGGGAAGATCTTGATCCACACTTTACCACCACGTTTCATATAACGTGTCATTGCAATACGTGCTGATTCGATTTGACGGTTTGTAATCCAGCTCGCTTCGAGAGCTTGGAGACCGAACTCACCGAAGTGTACAGTTGTGCCGCGTTTAGCGTTCCCGCGCATTTTACCACGGTGTACACGACGATATTTCACGCGTTTAGGTAACAACATAGTGTGTTGCCTCCTTCCTGAAAGAGTGTTTATTATTCAGCGTTTTTCGCTGTGTTGTTTTTTGTTGGAAGAACTTCACCGTGGTATAACCAAACTTTTACGCCGATTTTACCGTAAGTTGTGTCAGCTTCAGCTGTTCCGTAGTCGATGTCGGCACGGAGTGTGTGAAGTGGAACTGTTCCTTCCGAGTATTTCTCTGAACGAGCGATATCAGCGCCACCAAGACGACCAGAAACTTCTGTTTTGATCCCTTTGATGCCTGTGCGCATCGAACGTTGAATTGATTGTTTCATTGCACGACGGAATGATACACGACCTTCCAATTGACGAGCAATGTTTTCTGCTACAAGCTTCGCTACAGCGTCAGCATTTTTCACTTCAACAACGTTGATGTGAACGCGTTTTCCGTCAGCGAGTTTTGTGATGTGTTTACGGAGTGATTCGATTTCAGAACCACCTTTACCGATTACCATACCTGGCTTCGCAGTGTGAAGCGAAATGTTCACGCGGTTTGCAGCGCGTTCGATTTCAACTTTAGAAACACTAGCATCCTTCATTTTGTTTTCGATGTATTCACGAATAACGAAGTCTTCATGAAGGAGATCAGCGTAGTCTTTCTCAGCGTACCAACGCGAATCCCAGTCTTTGATAACACCAACGCGAAGACCGTGCGGATTTACCTTTTGACCCACTACATATCCCTCCTTATTTCTCAGTTACCACGATGTGGATGTGGCTTGTGCGTTTGTTAATGCGGCTTGCGCGACCCATCGCACGTGGGCGGAAGCGTTTGAGTGTTGGACCTTCGTTGACAAAAGCTTCTGTTACAACAAGGTTCTCAATGTTCATATCGTAGTTGTGCTCTGCGTTAGCAATCGCTGATTTTAATACTTTCTCAACGACTGGCGATGCTGCCTTGTTTGTGTGAGCAAGGACAGAGAGCGCTTCGCCGACTTGTTTCCCGCGAATTAAGTCTACAACGAGACGTGCTTTGCGAGGAGCAAGACGGACCATATTAGCTGATGCTTTAGCTTGCATGGATTTGACCTCCCCTCAAATTACCGTTTCGTTTTCTTGTCTGATCCGTGACCTTTGTACGTGCGTGTTGGAGCGAATTCACCAAGTTTGTGACCAACCATGTCTTCTGTCACGAATACTGGTACGTGTTTACGACCATCGTGTACACCGAACGTGTGACCCATGAATTCTGGGAAGATCGTCGAGCGACGTGACCAAGTTTTGATGACTTGCTTCTCACCAGATTCGTTGATTTTATCAACTTTAGCGAGCAAGTGGTGATCTGCGAATGGACCTTTTTTCAAGCTGCGACCCATGTTAGAACCTCCCTTTGGAATGATTCGGGAACGGCCCTTTCGAACCGCCCGAGAATCATGTAGTAATTATTTCTTACGGCGACGAAGGATGTACATGTCGCTCGATTTGTTTTTCTTACGAGTTTTAAGACCAAGAGCTGGTTTACCCCAAGGAGTAAGTGGGCCCGTACGACCGATTGGCGCACGACCTTCACCACCACCGTGTGGGTGATCAACCGGGTTCATTACAGAACCACGTACTGTTGGGCGTTTGCCTAACCAACGTGAACGTCCTGCTTTACCGATGTTTACGAGTTCGTGTTCTTCGTTACCAACTGAACCGATTGTCGCGCGGCAAGTGCCGAGGAACAAACGTGATTCACCTGATTGAAGACGAACGATGACGTACTTGCCGTCACGTCCTTGGATTTGTGCCGATGCACCAGCCGCACGAACTAGCTGACCGCCTTTACCAGGCTTAAGCTCGATGTTGTGGATTGTTGTACCGACAGGGATGTTTACGAGTGGAAGAGCGTTCCCCACTTTGATATCCGCTTCAGGACCAGACATGATTTCCATGCCCACTTTGATGCCCTTAGGAGCGAGGATGTAACGTTTCTCACCATCTACATAGTTGATGAGTGCGATGTTAGCTGAACGGTTTGGATCGTATTCGATCGTTGACACACGTCCTGCAACGCCATCTTTGTTACGTTTGAAATCGATGATACGGTATTTACGCTTGTGACCGCCACCTTGGTGACGAACAGTCAAGCGACCTTGGTTGTTACGTCCGCCTTTTTTCGAAAGCTTTTCAGTTAACGATTTTTCAGGGCGATTCGTTGTGATCTCTGCAAAATCAAGAGATGTCATGTTACGACGACCGTTAGTGGTCGGCTTAAACTTTTTGATTGCCATCGAGGATTCCCTCCTTTTCTTCTAAGGTAGTTAATTAACCGAGGAAGTCGATTGTGTTGCCTTCAGCAAGAGTTACGATCGCTTTTTTACGGCGAGCTGTGTAACCAGCGTGACGACCGACACGTTTCGCTTTCGGTTTGTAGTTCATTGTGTTTACCGAAGCAACTTTCACGTTGAAGATTGTTTCGATAGCGTGTTTTACTTGCGATTTAGTCGCTTTTACGTCGATTTCGAAAACGTATTTGTTAGCTTCCATGAGGCTAACTGAACGTTCAGTAATGATCGGACGTTTGATGATATCGTATGCTTGTGCCATTATGCAAGCACCTCCTCTACCTTCGCAACCGCATCTTTAGTGAAGATGACTTTGTCGTTAGCAACGAGGTCAAGAACGTTTACGCCTGCTGCGTCGATCACAGTCACTCCTGGGATGTTACGAGCTGCGAGAGCGATAGTCTCATTGTAGTCCGCTGTGACTACAAGAGCCTTACGTTCTACTGATAGGCTGTTGAGTACAGCAGCCATATCTTTTGTTTTTGGTGCATCGAAAGCAAGGCCTTCGAGGACGATGAATTCGTTGTTTTGTACTTTCGACGAAAGTGCCGAGAGAAGTGCTAAACGACGAACTTTCTTAGGAAGTTTGTAAGAGTATGAACGTGGTGTTGGACCGAAGACTGTACCACCACCAACCCATTGTGGTGAGCGGATAGAACCTTGGCGCGCACGACCAGTTCCCTTTTGTTTCCATGGTTTACGGCCGCCACCGCGTACTTCCGAGCGACCTTTCGTATCGTGAGTACCTTGACGGCGTGATGCTTGTTGCATGACGATTGCGTCGTAAAGTACTGATTCGTTTGGCTCGATTCCGAAGATGGCTTCTGCCAATTCGATTTCGCCAACTTGTGAACCTGTTTGGTTAAGCAAAGCTACTTTAGGCATTCGTAATTCCTCCTTTCCGTGCAGTTAATTAGTTACCTTTGACCGCTGTTTTGATGATGACGTTCGATTTACGAGCGCCTGGAATAGCACCTTTCACGAGGAGAAGGCCGCGTTCCACATCAACTTTAACGATTTCAAGGTTTTGAATTGTTTTACGCTCTCCACCCATTTGACCAGGAAGAAGTTTCCCTTTGAATACGCGGTTAGGAGCGACAGGACCCATCGAACCAGGACGACGGTGGTAGCGCGAACCGTGAGCCATTGGTCCACGTGATTGTCCGTGACGCTTGATCGCACCTTGGAATCCTTTACCTTTCGATGTACCTGTAACGTCTACTAATTCACCTGCAGCGAAAATGTCTGCCTTAATCTCTTGACCGATTTCGTATCCTTCTACTGAAGTACGAACTTCTTTGATGAAGCGCTTAGGTGTCGCGTTTGCTTTCGCAGCGTGACCTTTTGATGGTTTGTTTTGACGTGATTCTTTGATGTCTCCGAAACCAAGTTGAACTGCTTCGTAACCGTCTGTATCAACTGTTTTAAGTTGAAGAACGACGTTACCTTCGACAGCAACTACTGTTACCGGTACAACTTCGCCTGCTTCGTTGAAGATTTGAGTCATACCAAGTTTTGTTCCTAAGATTCCTTTAGCCATGAGATACACCTCCTGTTAATAATTAATTGTCTCTTCTGGCTAGTATCTACTATATGAAGAATTAAAGTTTGATTTCGATGTCTACACCTGATGGTAACTCGAGACGCATAAGCGAATCGACTGTTTTCGGTGTTGGGTTTACGATGTCGATCAAGCGTTTGTGTGTACGCATTTCGAACTGCTCACGAGCATCTTTGTACTTGTGGACCGCACGAAGGATCGTGTAAATCGATTTTTCAGTTGGGAGCGGGATTGGACCCGATACCTTTGCACCTGAGCGCTTCGCAGTTTCAACGATTTTCTCAGCTGATTGATCGAGAACGCGATGGTCATATGCTTTTAAACGAATACGAATTTTTTCATTTGCCATGTTTATTTCCCTCCTTTGTCGCCTACTTTAAAAATAGACAATTCTCCGCGGAAATTTCCACACCGGCCATGGCAATGCTGCCTGGCGTGTCATAACCTCCCGCTTCAACGCAGCGTGCTTGTGTCAGCAGAGGCATCCGATCATTGCAAATCAACGATTGGACCCATGTTCTGCTGTAAAGTCTCTCACCACTCGCACAAACACTTAATCATTATATCTAATCTGGTCATGGAATGCAAGATTAGATTTTTGAAGTCGCCGGTTGTCTGATGAGTTGCTCAACGTTCCCTAATGTAACAAGATTTACGAGCTTTTGCAAGTAAAAATTCATTCTTTTATTGAACTATTTTTTAAACGAACTCCCATGTCAACTCTACCTAGCGTTTCATTAACCCGCCAAACCGCTCTGTTACCTCTTCTATGACCGATTGCGGGGCTCGTTTCAAACAGTCTTTGACAATTCCTTCATTAATAGAGTTTGTCTTGAAATAGCTGACCAATGACGCTAGTTTATCCTCACGCCCGATGACCGTGTAAAGGACGACCCACTCCTCTAGGTGCATCCATTGCCCATCTGGTTCAATGAAAGGATGCGTATAGATTCCGTCTGTGCACTTCATCCGGAAACTAGACATGACGTCCACATCCGTTCTCTCGAATACGTACTCTCCAAAGTAGGTGGTTACGTATGCCTCGTGTGGGTCAGAGGCTTTCTTCTCCCCGGCGCGACTTAGTATGCAATCGATCTTTTCAAACTGATCCGGTTCAACAAAGACATCGATGTCATTCGTTACCTCGACGATGCCATGGTGCTTTAACAGTTGTGAGCCACCGATGCGATACTCAATCCCATTCAGGCGACAAATTGTCTCCAATTGCTTCAGCATGACGTCACTCCTTTCTCGTATGCCTCATCTTACCATGTCATCATGAAAACACAAAAAAGCAGCCCGCATATTGCGGACTGCTTGAAGTTGTTCAGATGAGTCAATCGATTACTCGATGATTTCTGTTACTGAACCAGCACCTACAGTACGGCCACCCTCACGGATAGAGAAACGTGTACCGTCTTCGATCGCGATTGTAGAAATCAATTCGACCGTCAACTCGATGTTGTCTCCTGGCATTACCATTTCAGTACCTTCTGGAAGGTGAACGATACCTGTTACGTCAGTTGTACGGAAGTAGAACTGCGGGCGGTAGTTCGCGAAGAATGGCGTGTGACGGCCACCCTCTTCTTTAGAAAGAACATAGATTGATGCTTTGAATTTAGAGTGTGGTGTGATTGAACCTGGCTTAGCAAGTACTTGTCCACGCTCGATGTCCTCACGTGATACACCACGGAGAAGTGCACCGATGTTGTCGCCAGCTTCAGCGTAGTCGAGAAGCTTACGGAACATCTCTACACCAGTACATACAGTTTTCTTAGTTTCTTCTGTAAGACCAACGATTTCAACTTCGTCGTTGACGCGGAGAACACCACGCTCAACACGACCAGTCGCTACAGTACCACGACCAGTGATTGAGAATACGTCCTCAACAGGCATCATGAAGTCTTTATCAGTGTCACGAACTGGTTCTGGGATGTACTCATCAACAGCGTTCATGAGTTCCATAACTTTTTCTTCCCACTGAGCTTCACCGTTAAGTGCGCCAAGTGCAGAACCTTTGATTACAGGGAGGTCGTCGCCTGGGAAGTCATATTCAGAAAGAAGTTCACGGATTTCCATTTCAACGAGTTCGAGGAGCTCTTCATCGTCTACCATGTCAACTTTGTTCATGAAGACTACGATGTAAGGAACACCTACTTGACGTGAAAGAAGGATGTGCTCACGTGTTTGTGGCATTGGGCCATCTGTTGCAGATACAACGAGGATTGCTCCGTCCATTTGAGCAGCACCAGTGATCATGTTTTTAACATAGTCAGCGTGTCCTGGGCAGTCAACGTGTGCGTAGTGACGCTTTTCAGTTTCGTACTCGATGTGAGCTGTTGCGATTGTGATACCGCGTTCGCGCTCTTCTGGAGCACCATCGATTTGGTCAAACTTAGTAGCTGTTTTACCTTGTGCACGTGAAAGTACAGCAGAGATTGCTGCAGTCAAAGTTGTTTTACCGTGGTCAACGTGGCCAATTGTACCAATGTTAACGTGCGGCTTAGAACGGTCGAATTTTTCTTTACCCATTCTAGATTCCTCCTCTATTAAACGATTAGTTTTATTTAACTAGGAAGACGTAGGTTACTTTTAACATACGTCCTCCTTAGCTTACAACAATCAATCTAGCGATACAACCGTTATTAGCCGTTCGCTTTTTTGACGATTTCTTCAGCAATTGATTTCGGTACTTCTTCGTAATGATCGAAGTGCATCGAGTACGTTCCACGTCCTTGCGTACGTGAACGAAGTGATGTTGCGTAACCGAACATTTCAGAAAGTGGAATCATCGCTTTAACAACTTGAGCGTTACCGCGAGCTTCCATACCTTCTACGCGTCCACGGCGTGACGTAACGTCACCCATGATGTCACCCATGTATTCTTCTGGGATAACAACTTCAACACGCATCATTGGCTCAAGGATAACAGCTTTCGCTTGGTCCTTAAGTTGTTTAACCGCCATCGAAGCAGCAACTTTAAACGCCATCTCGTTCGAGTCGACATCGTGGTACGATCCGAATACGAGACGAGCTTTAACGTCTACTACTGGGTAACCAGCGAGGATACCGTTTTCGAGAGCTTCTTCAATCCCGTTTTGAACAGCTGGGACGTATTCACGTGGTACAACACCACCGACGATCTTGTTCACGAACTCGAATCCAGCGCCTTCTTCGTTCGGCTCGAATTCTACGACAACGTGACCGTACTGACCGCGTCCACCAGACTGACGAACGAATTTCGAATCGATCTTCGCAGCGCCACGGATTGTTTCACGGTAAGCAACTTGTGGTGCACCAACGTTAGCTTCTACTTTGAATTCGCGACGCATACGGTCAACGAGGATGTCAAGGTGAAGCTCACCCATACCAGAGATGATCGTTTGACCAGTCTCAGGGTTTGTTTCAGTGCGGAATGTTGGATCTTCTTCTGCGAGTTTCGCAAGAGCTTGACCCATTTTATCTTGGTCTGCTTTCGATTTAGGCTCGATTGCAACCGAGATAACTGGTTCTGGGAACGTCATTGACTCGAGAACGATGTTATCTTTCTCAGTACAAAGCGTGTCACCAGTAGTCGTGTCTTTGAAACCAACAGCAGCGGCGATGTCACCAGCGAATACCATTGGAATCTCTTCACGGCTGTTTGCGTGCATTTGAAGGATACGACCGAGACGCTCACGCTTCCCTTTAGTCGAGTTCTTCACGTATGATCCTGCTTCAGCTGTACCAGAGTACACGCGGAAGAACGTCAATTTACCGACGTAAGGGTCAGTCATAACTTTGAACGCAAGTGCTGAGAATGGAGCTTCATCAGAAGGCTCACGTGTGATTTCTTCTTCTGTATCGAGGTTGATCCCTTTGATTGACTCGACATCAACTGGTGATGGGAGGTAATCAACAACGGCGTTAAGCATAAGCTGAACACCTTTGTTCTTGAAGGCAGAACCAACGAGTACAGGGTAGAATTCAACGCTAAGTGTCGCTTGACGGATCGCAGCTTTCAATTCTTCAATTGAAATTTCTTCACCTTCAAGGTACTTCATCATCAACTCTTCGTTGAAGTCAGCAACACCTTCGATCAATTGACCGCGAAGTTCTTCAGCTTGGTCAGCCATGTCAGCTGGGAAGCCATCAATCACTTCGATGTCAGTACCGAGGTCGTTGTTGTACATGTAAGTCTTCATTTCAACGAGATCGATGATCCCTTTGAAGTTGTCCTCTGCTCCGATTGGGAGTTGAATCGCGTATGCGTTCGCATGAAGGCGCTCATGAAGCGTCTTCACAGAGTACAAGAAGTCTGCGCCGATTTTATCCATCTTGTTGACGAATACGACACGTGGTACACCATATGTCGTCGCTTGACGCCATACAGTTTCTGTTTGTGGTTCTACACCTGACTGAGCGTCAAGTACAGCAACAGCACCATCAAGTACGCGAAGTGAACGTTCAACTTCTACTGTGAAGTCTACGTGTCCAGGTGTATCGATGATGTTTACACGGTGACCATTCCACTGTGCAGTTGTCGCAGCCGAAGTGATCGTGATACCACGCTCTTGCTCCTGCTCCATCCAGTCCATTTGTGAAGCACCTTCGTGCGTTTCACCAATTTTATGGATACGACCTGTGTAATAAAGAATACGTTCAGTTGTTGTCGTTTTACCGGCATCGATGTGAGCCATGATCCCGATGTTACGAGTATTCTTTAGGGAGAATTCTCTTGCCATACTGGGTATTCTCCTTCCGCATATTTGATTTTCGTGTGTTGGCACACGATATGATTATACCCGAAAGCCACTCCGTTAAGCCACGCTTGGCGGAGTGGGCTTTACGATTAAATTACCAACGATAGTGAGCAAACGCTTTGTTTGCCTCTGCCATCTTATGCATGTCTTCGCGTCTCTTAACAGATGCACCAGTGTTGTTGGCTGCATCCATGATTTCGTTCGCGATACGTTGCTCCATCGTCTTTTCGTTGCGGAGACGAGCGTAGTTCACGAGGTAACGAAGACCAAGTGTTGTACGGCGCTCTGGACGAACTTCAACAGGAACCTGGTAGTTAGCTCCACCTACGCGGCGTGCCTTAACTTCAAGTACAGGCATGATGTTGTTCATTGCTTCTTCGAACACTTCCATAGGCTCTTTGCCTGAGCGTTCAGCGATGAGGCCAAATGCGTTGTAAATGATAGTTTGAGCTGTACCTTTTTTACCGTCTAACATGACACGGTTAATGAGGCGAGTTACCAATTTCGAGTTGTAGATCGGATCTGCGATAACGTCACGACGTTCTGCACGGTTTTTACGCATCCGAGTACCCTCCTTTCAAGATTTCAATTGTATTTTTAGTTGGCGAGAATTACTTCTTCGCAGCTTTCGGACGTTTCGTACCGTATTTAGAACGGCCTTGCATACGTCCGTCCACACCTGCAGTGTCAAGCGCACCACGAACGATGTGGTAACGTACCCCTGGTAAGTCTTTTACACGTCCTCCACGGATAAGAACAACGCTGTGCTCTTGAAGGTTGTGGCCAATACCTGGGATGTACGCAGTCACTTCGATTTGGTTAGTCAAACGAACACGAGCATACTTACGAAGCGCCGAGTTCGGTTTCTTCGGAGTCATTGTACCAACACGTGTACAAACACCACGCTTTTGTGGTGAGCTCACGTTTGTTTGTGACTTGATGAAACTGTTGTAACCTTTGTTAAGTGCTGGAGAGTCAGATTTAACGACTTTCGATTTACGTCCTTTACGGACTAACTGGTTAATAGTAGGCATCTTTGAAGATCCTCCCTTCCTGAATGTTGCTATTTTCTAGTCCCACCGACCCGGGTGGTTCATTTAAGGTCATAACGAAACGTTTTTACGAGGCGTAGGCATTCCATGACCTCGCAAAAACGTGAGTTATACCTTGAAAGTGGCAATTGTAGCAGCCAAACCTTCCCGTAGAAAGTTCGGATGGACGTCCAAGTAGCTTGCCGACTGCTGGACACCGTTGTCATCGACAACAACCGATTGGCGGCACTAAATCATAGTAGCACCGCCAACCTGCGCTGTCAAGACGTATTTTATTCGACCGTTGTATCTTCGAGAGCAACTGGTGCCTCATCTTCTTCAAGTTTCACATCACGGTAGACAGCCATTCCAGTACCAGCCGGAACGAGTTTACCGATAATGACGTTCTCTTTGAGTCCAAGGAGGTAGTCGCGCTTCCCTTTGATTGCCGCATCAGTCAAGACACGAGTCGTTTCTTGGAACGAAGCTGCTGAGAGGAACGAATCTGTCTCAAGCGAGGCTTTCGTGATTCCAAGTAGGACCGGTTTTGCAGTCGCCGGGTGTTTCCCGTCACGAATCGCACCTTTACACGCTTCTTTGAAGACGCTGATGTCGACAAGTGATCCAGGGAGAAGTGGCGTGTCACCAGACTCGATGACTTTAACACGACGAAGCATTTGGCGAACCATAACCTCAACGTGCTTATCACCAATTTCTACCCCTTGCATCCGATAAACTTTTTGAACTTCTTGGAGAAGATAGTTTTGAACACCAGATACACCACGGACGTTCAGCAATTCTTTCGGATCGATCGAACCTTCCGTGAAGACTTCACCGGCTTCAACTGTATCACCAATTTGGACGCGGAGACGAGCTCCGAATGGAATCGTGTATGAACGTGTCTCACTGAATCCTTCGACCGTGAGCTCACGCTTGTCACGTGATTCAGTGAAGTCGATGACCGTACCAGAGATTTCCGAGATGACCGCTTGACCTTTCGGGTTACGGGCTTCGAATACCTCTTGGATACGTGGAAGACCTTGTGTGATATCGTCTCCGGCAACCCCACCAGTGTGGAAGGTACGCATTGTAAGCTGCGTTCCTGGCTCACCGATCGATTGCGCGGCGATGATACCGACGGCTTCTCCGACTTCAACGTTTGATCCAGTCGCCAAGTTGCGTCCGTAACATTTCTTACATACGCCGTGTGACGTGTTACATGTGAAGGCTGTACGAATTTCAACTTGTTCAACACCCGCATCAACGATGATGCGTGCGATATCTTCTGTAATCAATTCGTTCTTATCGATCAACACTTCGCCCGTTTCAGGGTGTGTGACCGTTTCGAACGATGTACGTCCGACGAGTCGGTCGTACAAGCTTTCGATTTCTTCCGTACCCTCGCGGAGTGCAGACACACGGATTCCGCGGTCTGTTCCACAGTCTTCTTCACGGATGATGACATCTTGCGCCACGTCAACAAGACGGCGCGTCAAGTAACCTGAATCGGCTGTCTTCAAGGCTGTATCGGCAAGACCTTTACGAGCCCCGTGAGTCGAGATGAAGTACTCTTGAACCGTCAGACCTTCACGGAACGACGATTTGATTGGAAGTTCGATGATGCGACCAGATGGAGCGGCCATCAAACCACGCATACCCGCAAGCTGCGTAAAGTTAGATGCGTTACCACGGGCACCAGAGTCAGACATCATGAAGATCGGGTTCAAGCGGTTGAGGGATTTCATCAATCGAGATTGAATTTCATCCTTCGCTTCGTTCCAAGCACGTACTACGCGCTCGTAACGCTCATCTTCTGTGATGAGACCGCGACGGAACGACTTCATGATTTGGTCGACTTGAGTTTGTGCCTCATCCAAGATTTCCTGTTTGTCAGGAAGTACGATGATATCAGCAATCCCAACCGTTACACCCGCTTTTGTCGAGTGCTTAAAGCCAAGATCTTTCATCCGGTCAAGCATGCGGCTTGTTTCAGTCGTTTCAAACTTCTGGAACACTTCCGCGATGACTTTCCCGAGGAATCCTTTTTTGAACGGATCGATGATTGGACGTGATGCGATTTCTTCCGCAACATTCGTCCCTTTGTCGATGAAGTACTTGTCAGGCGTTGCTTCCTGCAAGTTTTCCATCGTTGGCTCGTTCAAGTAAGGGAACGTATTTGGCAAGATTTCGTTAAAGACCATCTTCCCAACTGTCGTAATGAGCAATTTCTCGTTCTGTTCGTCTGTGAACGTCGGATTGTTGAGCGTACGTGCCGGAAGAGCCACACGCGAGTGCAAGTGGACATATCCGTTTTGGTAAGCAATCAACGCTTCGTTGACGTTCGAGAACACTTTTCCTTCACCGACGGCATCTTCACGTTCAAGTGAGATGTAGTAGTTACCGAGGACCATATCCTGCGATGGTGTAACAACCGGTTTACCGTCTTTCGGGTTCAAAATGTTCTGTGCAGCGAGCATGAGAAGGCGTGCTTCCGCTTGTGCTTCTGCAGAAAGTGGAACGTGGACAGCCATTTGGTCACCATCGAAGTCGGCGTTATAAGCCGTACATACGAGTGGGTGAAGGCGAATCGCACGACCTTCAACAAGAATCGGTTCGAATGCTTGAATACCAAGGCGGTGAAGTGTCGGGGCACGGTTCAAGAGAACCGGATGCTCACGGATGACTTCTTCAAGGACGCCCCAGATTTCAGGTTGCATCTTCTCGATTTTACGTTTTGCGTTCTTAATGTTTGAAGCGATGCCGCGACCGACAAGTTCTTTCATTACGAACGGTTTGAAGAGCTCAAGTGCCATCTCTTTTGGAAGACCACACTGATACATCTTCAAGTTTGGTCCTACGACGATAACCGAACGTCCTGAGTAGTCGACCCGTTTACCGAGAAGGTTTTGACGGAAACGACCTTGTTTCCCTTTCAACATATGTGAAAGCGATTTGAGCGGACGGTTACCAGGACCTGTTACCGGACGACCACGACGACCGTTGTCGATGAGAGCATCAACCGCTTCTTGAAGCATACGCTTCTCGTTTTGCACGATGATATTCGGCGCGCCGAGGTCGAGCAAACGTTTGAGACGGTTGTTCCGGTTGATGACTCGACGATACAAATCGTTCAAGTCAGATGTTGCAAAGCGTCCTCCGTCGAGCTGTACCATTGGGCGAAGCTCTGGCGGGATGACAGGAAGTACTTCAAGGATCATCCAGTCTGGATTGTTTCCTGAAGTGAAGAACGCGTCAAGAACTTCCAAGCGCTTGATCGCACGAGTACGACGCTGACCTTGGACAGTTTTCAACTCTTCACGAAGCTCACCCACTTCTTTTTCAAGATTGACGTCTTGAAGAAGTGTACGGATTGCTTCAGCACCCATGTCTGCTTTGAAGTCGCTACCGTATTTTTCACGATAGAGACGGAATTCTTTTTCCGAGAGAAGTTGTTTCTTCTCAAGCGGTGTGTCACCTGGTTCTGTTACCACGTAAGATGCGAAGTAAATGACTTCTTCAAGTGCACGTGGTGACATATCGAGAACAAGCCCCATGCGGCTTGGAATCCCTTTAAAGTACCAGATGTGCGAAACTGGTGCCGCGAGCTCGATATGGCCCATTCGCTCGCGACGCACTTTCGCTTTCGTCACTTCAACGCCACAGCGGTCACAAATGACTCCTTTATAACGGATTCGTTTGTATTTCCCGCAGTAACATTCCCAGTCTTTCGTAGGACCGAAGATTCGTTCACAGAACAATCCGTCCTTCTCTGGTTTAAGTGTACGATAGTTGATCGTTTCCGGCTTTTTGACTTCACCGTAAGACCACGAACGGATCTTCTCTGATGAAGCCAAGCCGATTTTCATATATTCAAATCGATTAACATCTACCAAGGGGCCGACCTCCCTTTTCGCCTTATTCCTCTTCCGTAACAGTCGGTTGAACGACTTGTTCTAACGCCGATGTTGCGTTCGGGATGTTGTCGTCATCTTCATCTTTCATTTCGACTTCTTCATCATCCGCTGACATCATCTTGACTTCCATACCGAGCGCTTGAAGCTCTTTGATCAAGACGCGGAATGATTCAGGAACGCCCGCTTTTGGAACGCTCTCGCCTTTCACGATGGCCTCATATGCTTTCACACGACCGACCGTGTCATCCGACTTGATTGTCAAGATTTCTTGGAGCGTGTAGGCTGCACCGTACGCTTCAAGAGCCCAAACTTCCATCTCTCCGAAGCGCTGACCACCGAACTGTGCTTTACCACCGAGCGGTTGTTGCGTAACGAGTGAGTATGGTCCTGTCGAACGAGCGTGAAGTTTATCATCAACCATGTGCGCGAGTTTGATCATGTACATGACACCGACAGAGACGCGGTTATCGAACGGTTCACCCGTACGACCATCATAGAGACGCGTTTTCGCATCTTTATCCATACCAGCCTCTTCAATCGTTGCCCATACGTCTTCCTCACGCGCTCCATCGAATACAGGTGTTGCCACTTTGATGCCGAGCTTCTTCGCTGCCATTCCAAGGTGGAGTTCAAGTACCTGACCGATGTTCATACGCGATGGTACCCCAAGCGGGTTGAGCATGATGTCAACCGGTGTACCGTCTGGCATGTATGGCATATCTTCTTCAGGGAGGATCCGCGAGATAACACCTTTGTTACCGTGACGTCCCGCCATCTTATCCCCTTCGTGAATCTTACGTTTTTGAACGATATAGACACGTACCATTTGGTTGACGCCTGGAGACAACTCGTCGCCGTTTTCACGGTCGAACACTTTGACATCCAAGATGATTCCATCTCCACCGTTTGGTACACGAAGTGACGTATCACGTACTTCACGTGCCTTCTCACCGAAGATTGCGTGCAAGAGACGTTCTTCCGCCGTCAATTCCGTAACGCCCTTAGGTGTTACTTTACCGACGAGGATATCGCCATCCTTGACTTCAGCTCCGATACGGATAATTCCGCGATCGTCCAAGTTACGAAGTGCGTCATCTCCGACGTTTGGAATATCACGTGTGATTTCCTCTGGTCCAAGTTTCGTGTCGCGTGACTCTGACTCGTACTCTTCGATATGAATCGACGTGTACACGTCATCTTTCACGAGACGCTCACTCATGATGATCGCATCCTCATAGTTGTAACCATCCCATGTCATGAAGGCAACGACAACGTTACGGCCAAGCGCGAGCTCACCCATATCCATCGACGGACCGTCCGCAAGGATTTCTCCTTTTTCGACACGATCGCCAGCTGCGATGATTGGTTTTTGGTTATAGCATGTTCCTTGGTTAGAACGGACATATTTTTGAAGTTTGTAACGGTCCAAATCACCTGAAACCTCAGAACCGTTTACGTCAGACATACGACGGATCAAGATTTCACGCGCTGTGACGCGTTCAACGACACCTGGGTATTTCGCAACAATTGCTGCACCAGAGTCTTTCGCAGACACATACTCCATTCCAGTACCGACAATCGGCGAATCTGGTTGAAGAAGTGGTACTGCTTGACGTTGCATGTTCGCTCCCATGAGGGCACGGTTCGAGTCATCGTTCTCAAGGAACGGGATACATGCTGTCGCAGCAGAAACAACCTGTTTCGGCGATACGTCCATGTAGTCCACTCGGCTTGGCTCGACTGACAAGTTTTGTCCGCGGAAACGGCAAAGAACTTGTTCGTCTGCAAAGTGACCATCCTCTGTGAGCGGCATGTTTGCCTGTGCGACGACGTAGAGATCTTCCTCATCGGCCGTCATATATTGAATTTCACTTGTGACAAGACCTGTTTCCGGGTCGACACGGCGATATGGTGCTTCGATGAAACCGTACTCGTTCACTTTCGCATAAGACGAAAGTGAGTTGATGAGTCCGATGTTCGGGCCCTCTGGCGTTTCGATTGGACACATCCGACCGTAGTGGGAATAGTGAACGTCTCGAACTTCGAAACCAGCACGCTCACGTGTCAAACCACCCGGTCCAAGTGCAGAGAGACGACGTTTGTGCGTAAGCTCTGCGAGCGGGTTCGTTTGGTCCATGAACTGTGACAATTGCGAGCTACCGAAGAACTCTTTAAGCGATGCGATAACCGGGCGGATGTTAATGAGCGCCTGAGGTGTAATCGCATTTTGATCTTGAATCGACATACGTTCTTTTACAACACGTTCCATACGAGAAAGCCCGATCCGGAATTGATTTTGGAGAAGTTCTCCGACTGAACGAAGACGACGGTTTCCTAAATGGTCGATGTCATCTGTTGTTCCGACTTCGTGAAGTAAGTTAAAGAAGTAGTTGATTGAAGCGATAATATCAGCCGGCGTAACATGTTTGATACTGCGGTCGATATTGCCATTTCCGATGATGTTCAAGATACGCTCTCCATCTGGGTCATCTGGTGAGATGACTTTGATTGATTGAAGACCGAACGGTTCGCCTTCAGCGACGCCGCCAGTCGGTTCCGCATCGACATAACCGAGGCCGCTCTCCAAATGTGGGAGGATACGATCTAAGTTGCGACGGTCGAGGACTGTTCCAGCTTCAGCGAGTACTTCGCCTGTTTCCGGGTCCACGAGCGTTTCCGCTAATTTTTGACCGAATAAACGGTTCTTAAGATGAAGTTTCTTGTTCATCTTATAGCGACCAACGTTCGCTAAGTCATAACGTTTCGGGTCGAAGAAACGTGATACGAGAAGTGATTTCGCGTTTTCTACAGTTGGTGGTTCACCAGGGCGTAGACGCTCGTAAATCTCGATCAACGCTTTCTCTGTAGACTCTGTATTATCTTTTTCAAGGGTGTTACGAAGATATTCGTCATCACCGAGAAGGTCGATAATTTCTTGGTCCGTACCGAATCCGAGGGCACGCAACAACACCGTTACCGGAATTTTGCGGGTACGGTCGATACGAACATAAACGATATCTTTGGCATCTGTTTCAAGTTCGAGCCAAGCACCACGGTTCGGGATGACGGTTGCGCCAAATCCACGTTTACCATTTTTATCGAGTTTAGCGTTGTAATACACGCTCGGTGAACGGACAAGCTGGGAAACGATGACGCGTTCTGCACCATTAATAATAAATGTTCCCGATTCTGTCATGAGCGGGAAATCTCCCATGAACACTTCTTGTTCTTTGAGCTCACCTGTCTCTTTGTTTTGGAGACGTACTTTTACGCGAAGTGGCGCAGAATAAGTAACGTCGCGCTCCTTCGATTCATCGATCGAATACTTCGGCTCACTGAGCGAGTAATCGATGAACTCCAACACGAGGTTTCCTGTGAAGTCGGAAATCGGTGAAATGTCTGTGAACATTTCCTTCAATCCTTCACGCAAGAACCACTCATAAGAAGCAGTTTGAATTTCAATCAAATTCGGAAGCTCTAAAACCTCACTGATACGGGCAAAGCTTCTTCTCTGACGGTGACGACCGTACTGAACAAGTTGACCAGTCAACTGATTCACCTCTCAGACCCCCAATTCTTTAGCGAATTTTTCGGGCGTAATAATCGAACATTGTCATTGAATGTCGCTCGTTTTCCGTCTCTAAAAAGCAGCAGACACGGCAGTTTCAAGCGAATTCCATTCCAATGGCATTTTATAATGTTAGCATATACGTTATAGCGAGTCAACAAGACTTCACCGTTTGTCAAGACCGAATTGCTCGGAAAATAAAGTAACCCTTCTCTTTCGCGACCGTTTCGACTTGACTAAACACCTCTTCTAATAACTTTTTAGCAGAAGGCGCTCCTTGTTTCTTTTGAATGACGACATAAATTGCTCCTCCATCGACCAAATGCGCATGTGCTTCACGCAAAATCGTATGGACGACTTGTTTTCCCGCACGAATCGGCGGATTGGTGACAATGGCGGCAAACCGTTCTCCCCCCACCGCGTCATACGCGTGAGAAAGCCGTGTTTCGACCGTCACTCCATTACGGGCGGCGTTTTGCTCAGAGAGCGCCAGCGCACGCTCATTTACATCAATGAGCAATGCTTCACGCCCAGAGGCATCGGCAAGCGAGATCCCCATCGGACCATAGCCGCAGCCTACGTCTAAAATGCGTCCTGACACCTCAGGTACTTCAAACGATTCAATTAAAAGACGTGACCCAAAATCGACCGATCCTTTCGAGAACACACCGCGGTCCGAAGTGAAATGATACTGTTTCCCTCGTAACTCATACGTCCATGTCTCCGGGGCACTTTCCGAACGTGGATCGTTCGTATAGTAATGATCTCCCATGCGTCGAACCTCCTAACCCATTCTTCAAGGAAATAAAAGAAGCTCGCCATGGCGAGCTTCTATAGGTTGTGAAGTTGAATTACTTAACTTCAACAGATGCGCCAGCTTCTTCAAGCTTAGCTTTGATTGAATCAGCGTCTTCTTTAGAAACGCCTTCTTTGACTGGAGCCGGAGTTCCGTCAACGAGTCCTTTTGCTTCTTTAAGACCGAGGCCTGTGATTTCACGAACAGCTTTGATGACGTTGATTTTACCAGCGCCAGCGTTTGTGAGGATTACGTCGAATTCAGTTTGCTCTTCAGCTGCTGCGCCTGCGCCAGCACCTGCAACTGCTACTGGAGCTGCTGCTGATACGCCGAATTCTTCTTCGATTGTTTTTACGAGTTCGTTAAGTTCGAGAACCGTCATTGATTTGAGGTCTTCGATGAATTGCTCTTTGTTGAAAGCCATTATGGTTTTCCTCCTTTGATGTTGTAAAAAGTTTTTAAGTTACGCTACGCGACAAAAATTAAGCTGATTGCTCTTCTTTTTGTTCTGCGATTGCATTTGTTGCGACTGCGAGCCCACGGATTGGAGCTTGAAGTACGCTGAGAAGCATCGAGAGAAGACCATCGCGTGATGGAAGTTCTGCAAGGGCTTTGATTTCTTCGAGTGAAGTCACTTTGCCTTCGATGATACCGCCTTTAAGTTCGAGCGCTTTGTGATCTTTCGAGAAGTCATTCAAGATCTTCGCTGGAGCAATAACGTCTTCGTTTGAGAAGGCGATTGCTGTAGGACCAGTGAAGACTTCGTCAAGACCTTCGAAGTTCGACTGAATAGCTGCGCGGCGAAGAAGACCGTTCTTGTAAACTTTGAACTCAATTCCAGCGTCACGGAGTGATTTACGGAGTGTAGTCACTTCTTCAACTGTAAGTCCGCGGTAGTCAACAACAACTGTTCCCACGCTCGCTTGCATTTTTTCAGCGATTTCATCGACGAGTGCCGATTTCTGAGCTACGATTTTTTCGTTTGCCATGTGTTTGCACCTCCTAGTCAATTCTTATACCGGACGAGAGGCTGCTCTCCAAAAGAAATCCCTCGTATGAAGACATACGAGGGCGTAATTGTTTGAAAGTAAACCTGTGACAACAGGCTCAAGTTCGAGCAAAGACACCTCGGAAGGGTTTACGGACCGATGTCCACCTTCTGTCTACGGTAATCCAACATATTCGGTTGAACGTGTATTACTTTATCAGCGGTGTCACACGTTGTCAACAATTTATTTCAACAAAATTACTTAAGGAAATCCGCAGTCGCTACACGGATCCCAGGACCCATTGTAGATGAAAGCGCGATGTTTTTAAGGTAAGTTCCTTTTGCAGTAGCAGGCTTCACTTTCATGAGTGTTTCGAGAATTGTCTCGATGTTCTCAGAGAGTTTAGATGCTTCAAATGATTTCTTACCAACTGGAACGTGGATGTTACCAGCTTTATCAACACGGTATTCAACTTTACCAGCTTTGATGTCCGCGATTGCTTTTTCTACATCAAAAGTAACTGTTCCTGTTTTCGGGTTAGGCATGAGGCCTTTAGGTCCGAGAACACGACCGAGTTTACCAACTTCACCCATCATGTCAGGTGTCGCAACGATGACATCGAAGTCGAACCATCCTTGTTGGATTTTGTTGATGTACTCAGCGTCACCAACGTAGTCTGCTCCAGCAGCTTCCGCTTCTTTCACTTTCTCACCTTTAGCGAAGACGAGAACTTTTTGTGTTTTACCAGTACCGTGTGGAAGTACAACGGCACCACGGATTTGTTGGTCTGCTTTCTTCGGATCTACGCCGAGACGGACAGCAACTTCGATTGTTTCATCGAATTTAGCAGTAGCTGTTTTTTGAACGAGCTCGACAGCTTCGGCGAGGTCGTATGACTTCGTGCGGTCAACAAGCTTAGCTACTTCTTGGTGTTTTTTACCCATGATCTTTTCCTCCTTGTGGTTAGCGGAATTTCCTCCCACATAATGAAGGGATTGAAGGTGAGCAGTATTCACCGACAACCCCAGAGACTATCAATTAGTCTTCGATTACAATACCCATACTACGTGCAGTACCTTCAACCATAAGCATCGCTGTTTCTACAGATGATGCGTTAAGGTCAGGCATTTTAAGTTCAGCGATTTCGCGAACTTTGTCACGCTTAACCGTTGCTACTTTCTTACGGTTTGGTTCACCAGAACCACTCTCGATACCAGCAGCTTTCTTCAAGAGAACTGCAGCTGGTGGAGTTTTCGTAATGAATGTAAACGAACGATCTTCGTATACCGTGATGACTACAGGAATAATCAATCCGGCTTGGTCTTGTGTACGAGCGTTGAACTCTTTACAGAATCCCATGATGTTAACACCTGCTTGTCCAAGTGCTGGACCTACCGGTGGAGCTGGGTTAGCTTTACCAGCTGGGATTTGAAGTTTAACGAGTTTAGAAACTTTTTTCGCCACGAGACACACCTCCTTAAGTCTAAAATGTGGTTTCTTGGACGTTGTGCGCCCTCCCACTCAATCTATTAGGTCGAGTTTGTACCGAAATAAAGCACAACATCAAACATTTCCGATTGTACCATCCGTTTTACGGATTAGCAAGTGGGTTTAGTTAATTTTCTGAACTTGTTCGAAATCAAGCTCAATTTTTGTTTCGCGACCGAACATATCGACCACGACTTTGAGCTTCTCTTTGTCAGCTTCGATTTCGTCAATCGTACCTTCAAAGTTCTCGAACGCGCCTTCTTTCACACGGACAAGGTCACCGAGTTCGTAATTGTAACGATCTTTCTTCTCGATGAGTCCCATTTGCGACAAGACATTTGTCACTTCATCCGGTTGAAGCGGGATCGGCTTGGCCCCACCGCCGGTTGAACCGAGGAAGCCGGTGACGTTAGGCGTGTTGCGGACAACATACCATGAATCGTCAGTCATGACCATCTCTACGAACACATAGCCCGGGAAGTTTTTGACTTCACGCTCTTTGATTTTCTTCTCGCCACTCTTTAATGTGACTTCTTCTTGTGTCGTTTCAGTCGGGACGAGGACGCGGAAAATTTTATCTTCCATGTTCATCGAACCGATTCGACGTTCTAGGTTTTCTTTGACGTTATTCTCAAAACCTGAGTACGTCTGGACAACAAACCATTGTTTCTCCACGGCTTTCACCTCTTCCTTAGTTAATCAATAAATTGACGAGATAGCTGACTCCAGTATCTACGCCGAACACGAACAGGCCAATCACGACAACGGTCGCGATGACGGTAATGGTATATTTCGTGAGTTCTTTACGAGTAGGCCAACTCGTTTTCTTCAACTCTTTCCATACGTCGCGCAAAAAGTTCATGGTAGCTTCCTCCTACATTGAATGCCAATCTACGTTACTTTGATTCCCGATGCATCGTATGCGCATTACAGCGGCGACAAAACTTTTTCATTTCAAGTCGTGTCGACACACCATCTTTCTTTGTCGTCGAATACTCTCGAGACCCGCATTCTGAACAAGCGAGACTTACTTTCTTTGCCATTCATAAGCGCCCCTTTCGACTACTCTCTCTTAAAAAAGAGCGAAAAAAAAACGCCTCCTGTAAATGGCGTCTACGGACAAGGCGCTACTTTTAAAGTATCACATAGGAGGCACGCGGTCAATAATCGGTTAGCTTGTAAGCGTCCGAACATCGACATGGCGTTCAAATTTCTTCTTCACACGCTGTAACGCATTATCAATTGATTTGACATGACGATCCAAGTCGTCTGAAATCTCTTGATAAGAACGTCCGTCTAAATAAAGACGCAATACTTTCCGCTCCAAGTCACTTAAAATTTCTTCCATCTTCTCTTCCATGAACGTTTGCTCTTCCTGTGTCACAATCAATTCCTGAGGGTCGGTAGGATGTGGAGGCAAGATAACATCAAGCAATGTTCGATCGGATTCTTCATCAAAAATCGGTTTATCGAGCGAAACGTATGAATTGAGCGGAATGTGCTTTTGACGTGTCGCCGTCTTGATTGCAGTAATCATCTGACGTGTGATGCACATTTCAGCAAAGCTTTTGAATGACGCGAGCCGTTCGTCTTTGTAGTCACGCACCCCTTTGTAAAGACCGATCATGCCTTCTTGGACGATGTCCTCATGATCTGCCCCAATCAAAAAGTATGAGCGCGCCTTCGCCCGCACAAAATACCGGTATCGTTCAATCAAAAACTCAAGCGCATCGCTATCCCCTTCGTTTCGCGCCAATAAGACCAACTCTTCGTCTGACATTTTTTCAAACTGTTCGTACGGCCATCCGTTCATGCTCGTTCCCCCCCGGCGATTGATCCTGAACTATGTAAGGTTTTGCCCCATTATAGGACGCCCTACTCCTATGCGTCAAACAAATTTCTAAAAATTCCGTCAATTGAATAATGTGTAACTCATATATGTAATAGTATACAACATTCCTTTGCAAAAAAATGTCAAAATCGAAACAAAGACGAGTCCATTCCATGAACTCGCCCGTGATTTCAGTCACCTTTTGATTTACGTCGTCGCATTTCTTCAAAGCGCGCTTGAATGTGCGGAGGAATATCGATTGTCTTTCGATTGGATTGTTCCTTTTCTAACGACATCCGTTGTTGCTCAATCAGTGTTTTCGCATGCTTCCAATCTTTTAACAGTTCGGTCGCAGGAACGCGTAATGCACCTTGGCCAAAAATAACCCATTGCTCGGTGAAATCGTTTGTCGCAACGAATAATGTCACGAGTCGGTCATCGACCAATTCATGCGCTCGTCGCTCAATCCATTCGTCAGCTGTCTCATTTTCTTTCGTATAAATGACATCGACACGACTGCGCTTCTCTTTTGCTTCACGACCATACCGCATATGAGCATCAAACACGATTGTGACCTCTTTGCCGGATACAGCTTGATATTCTGCCATCGCTTCAATCAAGAGGTTGCGCGCCTGATCAAAATCTACATCGCGCAAACTTCTTAAATGTGGCCACGCTCCGATAATGTTATATCCATCTACAAGAAGGAGCTCGCGTTTTAGAATACTCATGCTAACGGGTGGCGTGAGCGATGCACTTCGTACAGAAGGAGCGCTGCTGCAACAGATGCGTTGAGTGACGTGACATGACCGACCATCGGTAAATGGACGAGGAAGTCACACGATTCACGCACGAGTCGGCTCATCCCCTTGCCTTCACTTCCGATGACCACGACAAGCGGCATATTTCCATCTAATCGACGATAGTCCTGACTCTCTTTCGCATCGGTCCCGACGACCCATAGTCCTTTTTCCTTCAATTCTTCAAGCGTTCGCGTCAAATTCGTCACGCGCGCAACTGGAATATACTCAATCGCCCCAGTCGACGCTTTGGCGACCGTTTGGGTCAAACCAACCGAACGGCGTTTTGGAATAATGATTCCGTGTGCCCCGATTGCATCTGCCGTCCGTAAAATCGAACCTAGATTATGCGGGTCCTCTAGCTCATCCAACAGGATGATGAGCGGTGTTTCCTCTTTTGAAGCAGCAAGTGCAAACATATCCTCAATCGTTTTGTATTCATAAGCCGCTACGGCTGCAACGACACCTTGGTGATGCTCACTGCCTGCCATCTTCTCGAGTTTCGTTTTGGGTACGAAAGAAACTTGAACTGATGCTTCATTCGCCATCGCAATGATTTGGGCGAGCGGGCCTTTTTGTTGCCCTTCCATAATAAACACTTTGTTCATGTCACGGCCGCTTCGAAGTGCTTCGAGTACGGGATTTCGGCCATAAAGGAAGTCAATCCCTTCCTCCATCACGTCCACTTCTTTATAATCCGGACGCTCGGCTTTCTGGCGACGTGCACGTTCTGGTCGTTCACCACGAGGGCGGTCAAATGTTCGTTTCTCCGCTCCCCGCTTTCCGTCATGTCGATTCGAACGATTCGGCTTCGAGTCGTTCGAACGCTTGTTTGATGAGTTCTTCAAGACGATCCCTTCTTTCTGTCAAATAGATATATCCAATCAACGCCTCGAACGCTGTGGAGTAACGATAAGTGTGAACATCAACCCGCTTCGGGATTGATCCTGACTTCGCATTCTTACCACGTCTGACGATGGCTTGCTCTTCTTCCGTCAATAAGTCCATTTCTAGCCAATGGGTCACGACGCTCGCCTGTGCCCGTGCATTGACGTAGCGGACCGCGCCCCGGTGTAAATCGTTCGGGCGCGTCAATCCTTTCTCGAGCAACCGTTTCCGTACGGCCAATTCATATACCACGTCCCCCATGTAGGCTAGGGCGAGGGCATTCATTTGTTTCGGTTGCATCATAACCGCTTCCACCGAACCCCTTGGGCCGTGTCTTCGAGTTGGATGTTTTGTTCTTTTAGTAAATCACGAATCTCGTCGGCTCGGGCAAAATTACGTGCCGCCCGTGCATCATTTCGTTCTTGAATCAATCGGTCAATCTCGGCATCCAGTAGTTCTTTTTCTTCTGCCAACGTCAAACCGAGCACACCCGTCAATTCATCGAATAGTGAAAGAACCTGCTCGAGTGTCGCTTTTGCCACATGGTCCGCTTTCGCATAAATGTTTGCTTCTCGTGCTAAGTCAAATAAGACCGTCACAGCGTTTGCTGTATTGATGTCATCATCCATCGACTCAATGAAAGCCGTCTTGATCGATTCAAGTTTCCGTTCCATCGACTCGCTCGGTTCCCCGAGTCCGGCTGTTACCGATAAGCGGTATTCAATATTTTGATACGCTTCTTTAATTCGGTCCCACCCGTTCGCCGCTTGTTCAATCAATTCACGGCTATAGTTGATGGGATGACGGTAATGAACAGACAACATGAAGAAACGTAGTACCATCGGATCGACTTCCTTCAGTGCTTCATGGACGAGGAGGAAGTTTCCGAGTGACTTAGACATCTTCTCGTTTTCAATATTGATGAACCCGTTATGCAACCAATAGTTGGCGAACTTCGCATGGTTGCACGCTTCCGATTGGGCAATCTCGTTCTCGTGGTGTGGGAATTTTAAATCATGCCCACCCGCATGGATGTCGATCGTTGCCCCGAGATGTTTTTTCGCCATCGCCGAGCATTCGATATGCCAGCCCGGACGACCTTTGCCCCATGGACTATTCCATGATGGTTCATCCGGCTTAGCCGCTTTCCACAAGACAAAGTCGAGCGGGTCTTCTTTCTTTTCCCCGACATCGACGCGTGAGCCTGCCCGCAAATCTTCAATCGATTGCTGACTTAGTTTCCCGTATGTTTCAAACTTCTTCGTCCGGAAATAGACATCGCCTTCGGATTCATAAGCGAACCCTTCCGTCTCTAACTGACGAATGAACTCGATAATCTCTTCCATTGTATCGGTAACACGTGGATGTACGTCCGCAGGTTGCACGTTAAGGGCTCCTGTATCCGCTAAATATGCGTCAATGTAACGATTCGTCAACGTTTCGGTGTCTTCACCTAATTCGTTGGCGGTACGAATGATTTTGTCGTCCACGTCCGTGAAGTTCAAGACGTATTTCACCTCATACCCACAATACGTCAAATAGCGACGAACTGTATCGAAGGCAATCGCCGGACGGGCATTGCCGACATGGATATAGTTATAGACGGTTGGTCCACAAACATACATCGATACTTTACCCGGAACAAGCGGGACAAACGGTTCTTTTTTATTCGTGAGACTGTTGTACAGCTGAATCATGTGTCTTCTCCTCCATTCGCTTTTCAAGCGTCTCTAATTTATGTTGAAGTTCTGCCACAGCATTTTCAAGACGTTCTTGGCATTCGCGGTCCGGATCAGGCAGGCGGTGATCTAAGTCGTGTTGTTTCACACGTTTGCCGTTTCGAATAACGACCCGACCCGGAATCCCGACCACAGTCGAATCAGACGGTACATCATTCAAGACGACGGAACTTGCCCCGATTTTGACGCAATCGCCAATCGTGATGTTTCCAAGCACTTTTGCCCCGGCTGAAATGAGGACGTCACTTCCAATCGTCGGGTGTCGCTTCCCTTTTTCTTTCCCGGTTCCACCGAGTGTGACGCCTTGATAAATCGTCACGTCATTTCCGATAATGGCTGTCTCTCCGATGACGACGCCGAAACCGTGATCGATAAATACCCGGTTACCGACAACTGCGCCAGGATGAATTTCAATCCCGGTCACCCAGCGACTGAACTGGGCTAATAACTTAGCCACTAGCTTCACGTTTCGTTTCCATAATCCGTGTGCGATGCGATGTGCCCAAATAGCGTGCAATCCTGGATACGTCATTGCGACCTCCACTTTTGATCGAGCGGCAGGGTCTAGTTCCAGGACAGTCCGCAAGTCTTCGCGTACACTGCTCCAAAATCCCATAATCGATATCTCCTTTTCTTATACAAAAACAAAGACGCCCCTGTGCCAAGGCACAGAGACGCCGTAAGCGCGGTTCCACTCTGTTTGGGAAAAGTGTTCCCCTCTCAAATCCCGTTAACGCCGAGTCACGGCCTCGACTACATATCGCCGAGACGGCTCCGAGGTGCACTTCTTCGGGGGACACATCTAGAACTCCCAGCCTAGGTCCTAGTCTCTGCAACGTGTCGTACCGCTTACTTTCCTCATCGATGCCTTTATTACGCTAATAAAGTTGTCAGACGCTTCAATACACGCTCTTTTCCAATTAATGAAATGGCGTTCGGGAGTTCTGGCCCATGTGTTTGTCCTGTCGTGGCGACACGGATCGGCATGAACAAGTTCTTTCCTTTTTGACCGGTAGCTTTTTGAGTCGCTTTCGTCGCCGCTTTAATCGCTTCCGGTGTGAAGTCTTCGATTCCTTCGAGTTGCTGTTTGAACTCTGCAAGAACAGCAGGTACCGTTTCACCTGAAAGGACAACATTCGCTTCCTCGTCATACTCGATTTCATCTTTGAAGAACAAGTCTGTCAACGCGACAATCTCTGCCCCGTGCGTCATTTGTTCTTTATACAATGCGATCAAGTTTGTCGCCCAATCCGCTTCCTCGACAGATACCGCCTCGGGTAATCGTCCTGCTTCTTGTAAGAATGGTAAACTGAGTGCCACCACTTCGTCAAGCGTGGCCTTCTTCATGTATACACTGTTGATCCAAGAAAGTTTTTGTTGGTCAAACACAGCCGGACTCTTCGACAATCGGTTCGCATCAAACATTTGAATGAACTCTTCTTTTGAGAAAATTTCTTCTTCCCCGACTGGTGACCAGCCAAGAAGAGAAATGAAGTTGAAGAGCGCCTCAGGCAAGTAACCGAGATCGGCATACTGTTCGATGAACTGGATAATCGATTCGTCACGTTTTGACAACTTCTTGTGTTGGTCGTTATATATGAGGGTCATGTGACCAAACTCCGGATACTCCCAACCGAGCGCATCATATACCATCATCTGTTTTGGTGTGTTTGCGATGTGGTCATCCCCACGCAATACGTGACTGATGTTCATCAAATGATCATCTACGACAACAGCGAAGTTGTATGTTGGAATCCCATCTTGTTTCACGATGACCCAATCTCCAAAGTCTTTCGATTCAAAGGAGACGTCTCCTTTAACGACATCCGTCCACTTATACGTCACGCCTTCTGGCACCCGAATTCGAATCGATGGCTTGCGGCCTTCCGCTTCAAATGCTTCACGTTCTTCGGCAGTGAGGTTACGGTGCGCACCCGAGTAACGCGGTGCCTCTCCACGAGCGATTTGAGCTTCACGCTCCGCTTCGAGCTCTTCAGATGTCATGTAACATTTATAAGCAAGACCTTTGCTCATCAACTCATTGACATATTTCTCATAAATCGCAAGACGCTCCATTTGGTAATATGGACCGTAGTCGCCGTCACGGCCTGGACCTTCATCCCAGTCGATGCCAAGCCATTCTAAGTACTTCATTTGACTTTCGACACCGTTCAACACGTTCCGTTTTTGGTCAGTATCTTCAATTCGAAGAATCAATTTCCCGCCTGCATGGCGAGCAAATAAGTAGTTAAACAACGCAGTCCGCGCATTTCCGATATGGAGATGCCCCGTCGGACTAGGCGCATAGCGTACACGCACTTCACTCATAATAGTTCCACCTTTCTTCTCTTCTGCCCAAATAGTATACCATTTCTGTCAAGCCCGGTTGAGTAAGATGACCGCCTGTGCTGCGATTCCTTCTTCTCGTCCAGTGAAGCCGAGCTTCTCCGTCGTCGTCGCTTTCACGTTTACCTGTTCAATATCCGCTTCAAGAAGATCTGCGATGACCGCGCGCATCTCATCAATGTAGGGGCGCAATTTCGGACGTTGTGCCATGACCGTCGCATCCACATTTCCGAGGACATACCCCTCGTCTTTCACAAGTTGCCATACGTGGCGAAGTAACACTTTCGAATCCGCATCTTTGAATTCGGAATCTGTATCAGGAAAATGCTTCCCGATATCGCCTGCCGCAATCGCTCCGAGCGCCGCATCGGCAATCGTATGGAGCAACACATCCGCATCAGAATGACCGAGAAGTCCACG
Organism: Exiguobacterium marinum DSM 16307; assembly: GCF_000620845.1. Classification (GTDB taxonomy): domain Bacteria; phylum Bacillota; class Bacilli; order Exiguobacteriales; family Exiguobacteriaceae; genus Exiguobacterium; species Exiguobacterium marinum. Next base: position 526,065 of record NZ_KK211189.1, on the reverse strand, counting down.
CTCATGTGGGATGTCGATTCCACCTAATATTAACGGACGTCCTTCCGCAAATGCATGTACATCAAACCCTTGACCAATTCTCATTGTAAATCCCCCTTCGCTAAAATCGCATCGCCAAACAGTAAATCCTCTGGTGTCGTCATCTTAATATTATGGTAATCTCCAGGGACCACTTGCACCGTTTCACCGAGCCATTCGAATAAACTGGCATCATCCGTTCCTAGCACCTGTCGTTCTACTGCTTTTTCATGCGCTGATAAAATCGCCTTGGCCTGAAAAGCTTGCGGTGTTTGTGCCAACCACAAGTTTTCACGGGGCACGGTTTGTTCGATTTGGTGACGCTCCACTTGTTTGACCGTATCCTTGACCGGTACCGCTAAAATAGCTCCACCTTGTAACGCAGCTTCCGCCACTTGATGTAGCTGTTCGCGTTTCACAAACGGACGAGCGCCATCATGAATCATCACAATCGTGTCCGTTTCAACAACAAGCAGTCCTGCGTAGACACTCTGTTGTCGTTCTTCTCCGCCAATTACATATGTAATCGGCGTATCGATATGTGCCATCATCGCTTCAAACCAGTCACGTTCCTCTGGACGAATCGCTAAAACGATATGTTCACACCATGGATCGGTATCGAACACTTGTAACGTCCATGCGATAATCGGCTTGCCTCGTAACGACAACATGAGTTTGTTCGCATCTGCTCCCATCCGCTTCCCTCTTCCCGCAGCCGGGATGACGACTGTATAAGCTACCATGTAAACACCTCTCTTCGTGAAAAAAGAGAGCGCTCCCGCGTCTCTTTTTTGTTCATTATTCCGGACGTGCAAAAATCATTCGACCTGCAGACGTCTGTAAGACACTCGTCACGACGACAGGAAGCGTCTTCGAAATCAACTTCCGTCCACCTTCCACGACAACCATCGTCCCATCTTCAAGATAGGCGACGCCTTGATTTTGCTCTTTTCCTTCTTTAATGACTGTCACGACCATCTCTTCGCCAGGAATGACGATTTGTTTGACGGCATTCGCTAAGTCATTGATATTCAATACCGGGACATTCCGTACTTCACACACTTTGTTTAAGTTATAGTCATTCGTGACAACAATACCATTTTTAAGTTCAGCCAATTTGATTAATTTGATATCGACTTCCGGTACATCTTCAAAGTCGCCATCATAAATTTCAACTTGGATGCGCTTGTTCTCCTGCAGTTCTTTTAAAATGTCGAGACCCCGACGACCACGATTTCGTTTTAATGTATCCGAAGAGTCGGCGATGTATTGGAGCTCTCCGATCACAAATTGCGGAACAATCAATGTCCCTTCCACGAATCCAGTCGTCGCAATATCCGCGATCCGACCGTCGATGATGACGCTCGTATCCAAGATTTTATCGTTAGAACGTTGAACCGGTTCAGCCGCCGGCTTCTCCCGTTCGCTCTTCACAAATAGTTTAATCCATTCGTTACGCTTCCGATAGCCGACCGCGAAACCAAAGTAACCAAACAGTGCCGTGACAAAAATCGGGACGATTTTACTCAGTAAGAAAATATTCGTGACTTCAAGCGATACACTGATCAAAAAGGCGATCAAGAGCCCGATGATAAGACCGATCGAACCGAATAAGATATCTCCCACCGGTAAACGGACGAGCCGTTCTTCGACAAAACGAATAAATGCAACAACACCATCTGTTAAGAATAAACTAAGAATGAAGAAGATAAGTCCACCAATCAAACTTGCTACGTATGGAATCGTTAACCACTCCGGCACATTCATGCCAAGGTCTGCTAATAAAAGCGTCGCTTCGATGATTCCGAACCAACCCACGACGAGTCCAATCAAAATAAATCCGATTCGTACAGCAATCTTCACTCATTCCACCTCCTTTTATATGAAATAAAATTTCAAAAAATAACACTTTCATTGTAACACGATTTTTTAATCACGTTCGTTACAAAGCGTTACAAACTGCCAGTGGCGACCCATCAAAATGGAATCGCCAACTGGAGTGCTTCATCCACTGTTCCGACACCGACCACCTCAATCCCTGCCGGAGCGGTCCATCCACCCATATTATTTTTCGGGATGATGGCCCTTGTAAACCCTAACTTTGCCGCCTCGGCAACACGTTGTTCTATTCGTGATACGCGCCGCACTTCTCCCGTCAATCCGACTTCTCCGATGCAGACATCCGTCGGCCGAGTCGGGCGATCGCGAAAACTAGAGGCGATTGAAATACAAATCGCAAGGTCAATCGCCGGTTCATCCAATTTGACACCACCGGCCGCTTTCAAATAAGCATCCTGTGTTTGAAGCAGAAGACCGGATCGTTTCTCGAGCACGGCCATGAGAAGCGCGACCCGATTTTGATCGATTCCCGTCGCCATTCGTCTCGGGTTCCCGAATGAGGTAGGGGAGATAAGTGCCTGCAGTTCGACGAGCACCGTCCGTGTCCCTTCCATCGAAGCAACGACCGTAGAGCCGGATACCCCTGCGGTTCGCTCTTCTAAAAAGATTTCGGACGGGTTGAGGACTTCTTCTAACCCACTCTCTTTCATCTCGAAAATCCCAATTTCATTCGTTGAACCAAACCGATTCTTCACCGCCCGCAAAATACGGAATGTATGATGACGTTCGCCTTCAAAGTAAAGCACCGCATCTACCATGTGTTCGAGTAAGCGCGGTCCTGCAATCGACCCTTGTTTCGTCACGTGTCCGACAATGAAGACAGCAATCCCTCGCGTTTTCGCAATCTTCATGAGCGCCGCCGTACATTCTCGTACTTGTGACACACTGCCCGGAGCAGATTGAATCTCATCCATATACACCGTCTGAATCGAGTCGATGATGACAAACCCCGGCTGTTCTTCATCGATGACCCGTTCAATCATCAGCATGTCTGTCTCCGCGAGCACGAACAAGTCTTCGGTCGGTAAGCCGAGTCGTTCCGCGCGCAGTTTCGTTTGTTTGAGCGACTCTTCACCCGAAATATATAACACTTTTTTGCCGCTATGGGCTAAATGGGCACTGACTTGTAGCAAAATCGTCGACTTTCCGATTCCTGGGTCACCCCCGACTAAGACAAGGGAACCCGGGACGATTCCTCCACCGAGCACACGGTCAAATTCACGACTATTCGTGTGCACACGCGTCTCTTCTTGTGAGACGACGTTTGATAGACGTTCCGGTTTCAATTGTCGAGACGAACTATGGACAAATGCTGCACCGCGTTTGGCTTTCTTTTCTTCCACAAATTCTTCCACAAGCGTATTCCATTCATTACAACCTGGACAGCGCCCCATCCACTTCGCTGATTCATATCCACACGATTGGCAGACGTATTTCGTTTTAATTTTGGCCATAAGCTTCCTTCCTGTCTAAAAAAGGCTCCCTCATGAACAGTGAGGGAGCTGAATGATTTACTGAACGACACCTTCGTTACGAACGACAAACTCTCCATCTTGTACGTCGAGCGCAACTTTACTACCTTTGGTAATCGTACCACCGAGCATTGCTTCTGAGAGACGGTCTTCCACTTCTCGCTGAAGAGCACGACGGAGGGGACGGGCCCCGTATTCCGGATCGTAGCCGACTTCGGCAATCTTCTCGAGCGCCGCATCTGTCATGCTGAAATCAACACCCTGTTCGGCGAGACGTTTCTTAAGTGTCTCAGCCATAAGTTTGATGATTTCTTGGATGTGCTCTTTTTGAAGTGAATGGAAGACTGTGATTTCGTCAATTCGGTTCAAGAACTCAGGTCGGAACGCTTTTTTCAATTCCTCGAGCACTTTGTCTTTCATTTCCGTATACTCACGTTTCACATCATCTTCGACTGTGAATCCGACATATTTATTTCGTTGAAGCGCTGCTGCCCCGACGTTTGATGTCATGATGATGACGGTATTTCGGAAGTCGACCGTGCGACCTTTTGAGTCCGTCAAGCGACCGTCGTCTAGCACTTGAAGTAAGATGTTAAATACTTCAGGGTGTGCTTTCTCAATCTCGTCAAGAAGAATGACCGAATATGGTTTCCGGCGTACTTTCTCGGTTAATTGACCACCTTCTTCGTAACCAACATAGCCCGGAGGCGAACCGACGAGACGACTTGTCGCATGTTTCTCCATGTACTCTGACATATCGATTCGAATAATCGCATCTTCATCGCCAAACATCGCTTCGGCAACTGCGCGGGCGAGCTCGGTTTTCCCGACTCCGGTCGGTCCGAGGAAGATGAACGAACCGATTGGACGTTTCGGATCTTTCAATCCGGCACGGGCACGACGGATAGCACGAGAAATCGATTTCACTGCATCGTCTTGACCGATGACACGATTGTGAAGAATCGATTCGAGTTTGAGGAGACGGTCCGTCTCTTCTTCGGCAATCTTTGTGACCGGTACTCCTGTCCAGTTTGCGACAACTTGAGCGATATCTTCTTTCGTCACTTCAAGTTTTTCGTTCCCTTGCTTATTCTGCCACTCTGCTTTCAATTCTTCTAATTCATCACGTAATTTTTGCTCCGTATCGCGAAGGGACGCTGCTTTTTCAAACTCTTGGCTTTGAACAGCAGAGTCTTTTTCTTTACGAATCGACTCGAGGCGCGATTCCAACTCTTTCAAGTTCGGCGGCGCTGTGAAAGAACGAAGTCGTACTTTTGATGCGGCTTCATCGACGAGGTCAATCGCCTTGTCCGGTAAGAAGCGATCCGAAATATAACGGTCAGAAAGGACGACCGCCTCATGAATGGCTGTGTCTGTAATCGTTACACGGTGGTGTGCCTCATAGCGGTCGCGTAAACCGAGAAGGATTTGCTCAGCCTCTTCTGCCGTCGGCTCGTTCACTTGAATTGGTTGGAAACGTCGTTCAAGTGCTGCATCTTTCTCGATATACTTCCGGTACTCGTCGAGTGTTGTCGCCCCGATACATTGAAGTTCACCACGGGCCAGTGACGGTTTGAGGATGTTCGACGCATCAATCGCGCCTTCAGCGCCTCCTGCACCAATCAATGTATGCAATTCATCGATGAAGAGAATGACGTTTCCAGCCTGGCGAATCTCATCCATGACCTTTTTCAAACGATCTTCGAACTCACCACGATATTTTGTACCGGCCACGAGCGTACCCATGTCGAGTACCATGACTCGTTTGTTACGAAGTGTCTCAGGGACTTCGTTGTTGATGATTTGTTGAGCAAGGCCTTCGACTACCGCGGTCTTCCCGACACCCGGCTCACCAATAAGAACCGGGTTGTTCTTTGTCCGACGAGACAAGACTTCGATAACACGTTGAATCTCACCTGCGCGTCCAATCACCGGATCTAAACGTGATTCTCTGGCTTGTTGCGTCAAGTCGCGTGCCAACCCATCAAGCGTTGGTGTTGCAGCGCTTGCGCCTGGTTGCGAAGCATTTGAAGAAGACTCAGTATTCCCGAGGAGCTGCAGTACTTGTTGACGTGCTTTCGTCAAACTGATTCCTAGGTTATTGAGGACGCGCGCTGCGACACCTTCCCCCTCACGAATCAATCCGAGAAGGATGTGTTCCGTTCCGACGTATGAATGTCCTAATTTTCTTGCTTCATCCATCGAGAGTTCAATGACTTTTTTCGCACGTGGTGTGTAGTGAATCGTCGATCCGTTCTCAGAACCACGTCCAATCAATGACTCGACTTCTTGTTGAATCTTTTCAGATGTCAGTCCTAGTGCGAAGAGTGCTTTCGCCGCAATCCCTTCTCCTTCCCGAACCAATCCTAATAAAATATGTTCTGTACCAATATTATGATGGCCAAGACGTACGGCTTCCTCTTGTGCTAAAGCTAATACGCGCTGTGCTCGCTCTGTAAATCGTCCAAACATCATTGACAAAACCTCCTTATAGTTGGATCAAACTAAGCCTTGATCTAACGTTCGACGAACGAGTGTCGCTCGTTCTCGATCCCGCTCTTGCGTAGATAATGTTTTCCCGAAATGTTTTTGTAGAAAACCTGATTGTAACCGAACAATCAACTCGTGAAACTTCGGCGGGCTCCAATCAGACAAAATTCCAAGGTCACTTGCTAAATGTAAATCAGATAGTCGTTCAACTGCTTCAGTGGAAGAGAGTAATTTAGCATATCGTAATATACCATATGACCGATAAAATCGATCTTCTAACTCTTCCTGTCGATTCGCAATGAGTTCTTCACGCGCATGGCGTTCTGCCTGAATCACTTGTTCTGTCACTTCCATAAAGTCAGCCAACAGTTGTGATTCATGACTACCTAGTGTCCGTTGATTCGACAGCTGGAACAAGCGTCCGGCTGCATCGCTTCCTTCACCATAACGACCGCGAATCGTATAACCGAGTTTTCGAAGTTCCCGTAAAATCGGACCAATCCGACCCGTTAGCGTGAGTCCCGGTAAGTGTAACATGACCGAAGCTCGGAGTCCTGTTCCGATATTGCTTGGACATGTCGTCAAATAGCCTAACTGTTCATCAAAAGCATAAGAAAGTGACTCCGCGCATAATGCGTCTGCTTGTTTCGCTAATTCGAACGCCGCTTTCACTTGATAGCCGGGAAGCAACGTTTGAATTCGCAGATGGTCTTCCTCGTTGATTAGTACACTGATGGTTTCATCTTCACTTAAGAAGACCGCACTTTCTTCATTAGTAGCAACAGCCGGGCTAATCAAATGTTTCTCCATTAACGCTTGTCGTGTCACTTCATCATAATCACGCATATGAAGATATTCAAATCCCTTCAACCCGCGTAGACGTCCCTCTAAACGATCGCAAAGTTGACGTTCTCCTTCTTTAGAAAGGGCCGGTGAAAACACGGTGTCTTTGACGTTACGTGCCAGTCGGATTCTTGTGGAGACGACCAAATCATCAAGTTTGGCACGTTCTTTCATTTTTGGACCGAGTGGATGTGTTAGGAAAGGTTCCATTAGCCATCTCCCTGCCCTTCTAATTGCTTCATTTCTTTTTGAATACGTGCTGCCCGTTCATAATCTTCTTGTTCGACAGCACGGGTCAACTCCCCTGCTAACTTTTCAAGCCGCTCCTCAATCCGTTCATACGGTGTTCGTAGATGGTCAGGAATCGAACCGATATGACGATCGTGTCCTTGTTGATATTGACGGGTGATTTTTATCAGTTCATCCCGGAATACGGTATAACACGTAGCGCACCCTGCTTTTCTTACACGCAATAAGTCTTGGCGGGTCATCTGACAAGTCGGACAACGCTTCACGACCGGGACATAACCCGTCATGAGTTCTACCGTACATTGTCGACATAAGTGTCTTTTCACAGGTACATCTTGTTCCATGACAACGACTTCATTGACAGCCGGTCGCTGTTTACAACGTTCGCATAACATACGACTTATCCTCCATTACGGTAACGAAGTACTTTCATTAGTGCCAGTAACTGTTGACGTCGGATAAAGAAGCGATCGTCAACCTGTAAGTTTAACGCTTCATCTGATAAGAGATGATAAATCAACTGAGCTTCTTGCTCGTGCAACATTTGTTCTTCCACTAATCGAACAAGAACATTTTCGACGAGCTGTTCATTCAGACGTGGATGCTCAAGAATGACATCCATCAAACTAGAGAGGAGATCTTGCTTTTCATGCAAAGTGACGCGTCGAATGCGAATATATCCGCCACCGCCACGTTTACTTTCTACTAAATATCCTTTTTCGACGGTAAAACGTGTGTTGATGACATAATTGATTTGGGATGGGACACATTCGAATCGTTGCGCGATATCTTGACGTTTAATTTCAATCGCATTCGCCTGACTTTCTTTCAACACTTGCTTCAAATACTGTTCAATGACATCCGAAATATTTCTCATCTCCACCACCCTCTGACCATCTTTGACTTTTGACTATATTTTATCATTGATTTAAAAAAAGGCAAATGAAAAGAGGCTGGGACATAACCCAGTAGATTTATAAGAAAGAGGCCCCCGTGAGCGACTTGTTCGCTCGCGGGGGCCTCTTGTCATTTTTATGGGTTCGTGCACGCATTTCGGACTAAACAGATAGGGGCGACCTCTGATAAAGTTAAAGTGACCAAACCATAACTTTGGAGGTGCCCCTATGTACAAAGAGTATACCATGAACCAATTGGTTTTGCCCCTAGATTTAGAAGTCCGGCTGCAGGAAAACGATATCGCCTTCGCCGTCCATGACCTCGTCGAACAGATCCCGGACGAGGCATTCGAACCGTTCTGGCGAACGACGGGCTGCCCGGCCTATCACCCGCGCATGATGATGAAAATCGTCCTCTGCGCCTACACACAGTCCGCGTTCTCAGGACGAAAGATCGAGGGCCTTCTCAAGGACAGCCTACGGATGATGTGGCTCGCCCAGGGCCACGAGCCGAGTTATCGGACGATCAACCGTTTCCGTGTCCATCCGGCCGTTTCCCCGATCCTGAAGGAGGCTTTCGTCGCCTTCCGGTGCCATCTCGTCGAGACCGGCGCAATCGATGAGGAGGCGATCTTCATCGACGGCACGAAAATCGAGGCGAACGCCAACCGCTACACCTTCGTCTGGCGCAGGGCGGTCGAAAAACACCACGCCGCGCTCGTCGAGAAGTCGAACCAGATGTACGACGAGCTGATGGCCGACCAGGTCATCCCTGAGATCGAACGGGAGAGCCCGGACGCGCTCACGGCCCAAGAGCTGGAACAAATCGCAGCGCGACTCGAGGAAACGATCGAGTCCATCAACGAGGAGATCAGCTCAACGACGGACGTCGAGGAACGGAAACGATTGCGTGCGGAACGTAAGAAGCCCCGCCATCTCCGCAAACAGGCTGCCGACTTCGCGGCCCGGAAACGTCGATACGAGGAACACATGGCCACCTTCGGCACACGCAACAGCTATTCGAAGACCGACCGTGACGCGACGTTCATGCGGATGAAAGAGGATCACATGAAGAACGGTCAACTGAAACCTGGCTACAACGTCCAAATCGCAACCGAAGGTCAGTACACGCTCGCCTATGACGTCTATCCGAACCCGACCGACACGAAAACGTTGATCCCGTTCCTCGACGAGATCGAAACCTTCCTCGACCTGCCCGCCTACATCGTCGCCGATGCCGGGTACGGGAGCCAACAGAACTACACGGACATCCTCGAGCGCCGAGGGCGCCAACCTTTGATCCCGCACACGATGTACCGGAAGGAACAGAAGAAGAAATGGCGCGACGACCCGTTCAACCTCGCGAACTGGGCATATGACGAGGGGACCGACACGTTCACGTGTCCGGACGGAAGAAAGCTTCCGTTCAGTCACGAGTCCCACCGAACCGACCGTGACGGCTTCATCCGTGATTTTCGTGTGTACGCGTGCGAGAGCTGCGTCGATTGCCCGTTCCGAGAGCTGTGCACGAAAGCCGAGGAAGGGAGACACCGCCAGGTCAGCGTGAACGGGACCTGGGAAGAACAAAAGAATATGACGAGAACGCTGCTTTCGGATGAGAAAACCGGTGCCGTCTATGCCCGACGCAAGACGGACGTGGAACCAGTTTTTGGATATCTGAAGGCCAATTTGGGTTTCACCCGCTTCTCCGTAAGGGGGAAACAGCGTGTGAAATGTGAGCTCGGCTTCGCCCTCATGGCGGTGAACCTACGAAAGTTCATCGCCAATGGCATCGGCGGAAGTACAAAGAAGGGGTCCGGCCACCGAAAATCGGTGACCGGACCCCTCTTTTTATCAAAATCTCTAAAACCGGCTAGTTATGTCCCAGCCTCTAATATACAAAAGGACGACCGAGCGTTATGCTCGGTCGTCCTCTGCGTTGTTGCCTGGCAACGTCCTATCCTCACAGGGGGAGATCCCCCAACTACTTTCGGCGCTGAGACGCTTAACTTCCGTGTTCGGCATGGGAACGGGTGT
>NZ_KK211189.1:466467-511576 GCF_000620845.1 Exiguobacterium marinum DSM 16307 | reverse complement strand
TCAGCGGACCATGCGGTCCGATGACACATCCGGTATTAGCCCCGATTTCTCGTGGTTATCCCAGACCTATGGGCAGGTTCTTTACGTGTTACTCACCCGTCCGCCGCTCATTCCACCGTCGTCCCCCCGAAGGGTTCGGAACGGCTTCCTGCGCTCGACTTGCATGTATTAGGCACGCCGCCAGCGTTCGTCCTGAGCCAGGATCAAACTCTCCAAAGAATTTGATATAGCTCTTAAATTGACGAAGCTTGCGCTTCATTCAAAAATTGTAAAACTTATTTTTGCCTCATCGTTCAGTTTTCAAAGTTCGTCTGCCGCTCTTGGCGACTCTTAAAATAATACAAGTCATCGACACAGTTGTCAACCACTTTTTTATTTCTTTTCCGCTGCCATCAGCGGCAACGTTTATTACTTTACCGTACACTTCTCATTAACGCAAGGGTTTTATTAAAGTTTTTCCGAAAAAGTTTTTTATTTATATGTTCTATCCTGTTTAACGGCTTCCTTATGCGTTTCTAGACTGACAAACATAAAAAAGCCAGCTCATACCCACGTATGATCTGGCCCTTCAATTGATTATTGTTGGTGACGCATCGTTGGGAAAAGAAGAACATCGCGGATTGAAGGCGCGTCCGTCAATAACATGACGAGGCGGTCAATCCCGATTCCAAGTCCACCTGTTGGTGGCATACCATATTCAAGTGCCTCAAGGAAATCATTATCGAGTTCATGTGCCTCATCGTTACCCGCTTCTTTTTCAAGCAACTGCGCTTCAAAACGTTCACGTTGGTCGATTGGATCGTTCAACTCTGTAAAAGCGTTCGCATGTTCACGACGAACGATGAATAACTCAAAACGATCTGTGAAACGTGAATCCGTTTCATTCTTCTTCGCCAATGGCGACACTTCAACAGGGTGTCCTGTGACAAATGTCGGTTGAAGCAACGTATCTTCAACTTTTTGCTCGAAGAATTCATTCACGATATGACCAAACGTCATATGATCTTGTACTTCTACACCGTGTTCTTTTGCAAGTGCACGTGCTTCATCATCGGACATTTGTTGCCAGAAGTCGACACCTGTTTCTTCTTTAACGAGGTCGACCATGTGTGCACGTTTCCAACCGATACCAAGATGGATCGTATCTTCACCGTATTGTACATCCGTTGTACCGAGTACTTCTTTCGCCACGTGTGCGACTAATTCTTCTGTCAAATCCATGATATCGTTGTAATCCGCATACGCCTCATACAATTCGATCATCGTGAATTCAGGGTTGTGTCGCGTAGAGATTCCTTCGTTACGGAAGACACGCCCGATTTCATACACACGCTCTAATCCACCGACAATCAAACGTTTCAAATGGAGTTCGATTGCGATACGCATGTAAAGTTCCATATCTAATGCATTATGATGCGTTAAGAACGGACGTGCTGCTGCTCCGCCGGCAATCGTGTGTAGCATCGGTGTTTCCACTTCTAGATATCCTTTTTGGTTTAAAAAGTTACGAATCTCTGAAATGATGCGGCTACGCAAAATGAAGGTCTGACGCGAATCTTGATTTGTGATCAAATCGAGATAGCGTTGGCGATAGCGTTGTTCCACATCTTTTAACCCATGATATTTGTCCGGAAGCGGACGAAGCGCCTTCGTTAATAATTCAAACTCTTCTACGTGAATTGAGAGCTCACCCACATTGGTTTTAAAGAGCTTCCCTTTCACACCGACGATGTCACCAAGGTCTGAAGACTTGAACAAGTCAAACGGCTCATCCCCGACATCGTTTTTCCGGACGTAAATTTGAATTTGACCTGTCACATCTTGAATGTGGGCAAAGAATACTTTTCCTTTCCCACGCTTCGTCATGATGCGTCCAGCCAATGTGACTTCTACGTCCTGTTCAGCCAAAGCCTCTTTTTCAATCGATTCATACTGCTCGTGTAATTCACCTGCGTGCGCAGAACGATCAAAGCGGTGACCGAACGGGTCAAGACCGCGCTCACGCATATCGGTCATCTTCTCAAAACGAACCTGCATTTGATCATTCATTTCTAACTCGTGGCTCACTATTCCATTCACTCCTCTATCCATATTGGGTTTCTCTCTAACAAAAAACTGTCGACCCGTTGGCCAACAGCACAGCCGAAGCCGTTCATTCGTTGTGGTGCACTTTTTCGCCAAACAAGCTTACCATAAATTAGTTCTTTTCACTAGTTCACACTTCTGACAGTTGTCGTTCGAGTTGATCGACAAATCCGTAAAGGACCGCCGCGAACGCCTCACGTGATTCTGTTTCATTAATTCGTTTACGGATCGGACCACTGCCCTTGAGTCCTTTCAAATACCAGGCCGCGTGTTGACGCATTTCGCGTACAGCTGTCAGTTCACCTTTAATCGCACTCAATCGATCGAGATGGAGCATACAGATATCGATTTTCTCACGAGCTTGCGGTTCCGGCGGAAGTTCTCCCGTTTCAAGGTACTGGATTGTTTGATAAAGCATCCATGGATTCCCAAGTGCTGCGCGTCCAATCATGACGGCATCCACACCGTACTGGTCAATCACACGTTTCGCGTCCTGCGGGGTCGCGATATCTCCGTTCCCGATAATTGGTACGGTCGCCACTTTCTTCGCCTCGCCAATCCAGTCCCAATTTGCGGTTCCTTCATATTGTTGGGCCCGCGTGCGTCCGTGAATGGCGATGGCCGCCGCCCCACCCGTCTGAGCCGCTTTGACGTTATCCAAAATAAAGATATGATCGTCATCCCAGCCAAGGCGCATTTTCACCGTGACTGGTTTTTCGACTACCTTGGTGACGGCATTGACCATCTCATACACTTTATCCGGGTCGAGTAACCATTTTGCTCCGGCGTCACACTTGGTTACTTTCGGTACGGGACAACCCATGTTGATATCAATGATATCCGCATTTGTGTTTTGATCGACGTATTGTGCGGCTTTGACGAGTGTATCTTTAGAGCCTCCAAAGATTTGTAAACTGAGTGGTTTCTCCCGTTCATCGACATATAGCATACGCATTGTTCGGGTGTTTTCAAGCAAAATCCCTTTATCGCTGACCATCTCCGCACATACGAGTCCCGCTCCGAACTCTTTCGCAATCAAGCGAAAAGCCGGGTTGGTCACGCCTGCCATCGGTGCAAGAACTGCGCGGTTTTTAATATCTATGTTTCCAATCTTAAAGCCAGTCAAGACAACACATCCTTCATTTCACCAAATTCATTAATAACTGCAATCGAACGACATCTTGACGGTCTACTTCCGGTAACGCGTCAAGCCAAGAAGTCACCGTTCTTCCTTTTACAACCAGTTCCGGCGCAATTTCCGTTAACGGGGCGAGCACAAACGCACGCTCATGCATACGTGGGTGCGGAACCGTCAAGTGTTCTGATTGAATATCTTCCCCATTATAAAAGAGGATGTCAAGGTCGATTGTACGTGGTCCGTTCTTAAACAGGCGCTTTCGACCTAGCTCTCGCTCAATTTGTTGAAGGGTTTCTAGCAGTCCGGCCGCTGACTGCGAACTCTCTACCTCGACCACCATATTATAAAACGACGGTTGCTCCGTGTAACCGACAGGAGCCGTCTCATAGACCGATGACTGCTTTGTGACTTTGAGACTCGCTCTTTCCATCTCATCGATTGCAGCAGACAATTGCGCAGCCCGCTCCCCAATGTTCGCTCCTAATGCGATATAAATCATGGTGTCCGTCTCCTTGTCATCTCAATTGCCACCGAGTCGTAATGTCCTGGAATCGGCGGGTCCGGCTTGATGACTTTCACCGTCACACTTTGAATCAACTCGTGATGAGCCAAAACAGCTGAAGTAATCCGTTCTCCAAGTGCTTCAAGTAAATTGACCGGGTCACCCGTCACAATCTCTTCTGTCAGTTGATATAAGCCGGCATAACTGACCCCTTCATTCAAATCATCGGAACGCCCCGCAGGTGCAAGGTCCAACTCACACATTAAATCCACGTGAAACCTTTGACCGAGACGATTTTCTTCTTCAAACACACCATGATAACCGTAAAAACGCATTCCGTTCACAAAAATTTTATCCATGTCCATCCCCCCCAATCATCGCATCCATCATTTTCGCTGCGCGGGCATTCTCTTTCACATCATGTACTCGTACCCATGAGCATCCCTTCATAATCCCGAGACAGGTTGTCGCAATCGTCCCTTCTACTCGCTCTTCTGTCGGTAAATCGAGCGTGTGCCCGATAAATGATTTACGGGACGTACCGAGTAGCACTGGATAACCAAGACGAGTGATTGCATCGAGATGATTCATGAGTTCTAGATTTTGTGCCACGTCTTTCGCGAATCCGATGCCCGGGTCTAACCAAATGTGTTCATTCCTTACACCTGATTCGTGAGCAATCCTAATCGATTCCTGTAAATCACTGACCACATCCTCAATGAAACGGTTATATTCCCGCTTTTTCCGATTATGCATAAGAATGATGGGCACACCATATTCAACGGCGACACGCGCCATCGATTGGTCTCCCCATTTAGAACCCCACACATCATTGATGATTGTTGCTCCCGCCTCTAATGCCGCTCTCGCCACCGTTGGCTTATACGAATCAATCGAGATGGGCACATCAATCTCTTCTGTTAACCTCTTGATGATTGGAACGACACGTTCAATCTCTTCTTCTTCGGATACGAGTTCAGCGCCCGGTCTCGTCGACTCACCACCGACGTCAATCGCATCGGCACCTTCTTGTACGAGCTGATTCGCGTGACGTACGGCTTCCTCGATTGCCGTATATCGCCCTCCATCCGAAAAGGAGTCCGGGGTCACGTTTAAAATTCCCATGATTTTCGTCATACTTCCGCCTCCTATCCAAGTGAACGAATAAGTTCCGTCCACGCTTCTTTAAATCGCACCCCGTCTTTACCGGGGAAGGAGTGATCTCCGTACTGAGTCACCGGGGCAATTTGTTGAATCGAGTTCGTCATCCAGATTTCTTTCGCTACAGATAATTCTTCAAACGTCACGGATTGTTCGACTACAGAGAAATGTTCCATCACCCATTTCCGCGTCACACCTGCGAGCGGTCCGCTCGAGAGTGGTGTCGTGTATAACACATCATCCGGTCCAACCCAAAAGATGTTCGACACGAGTCCTTCCACCACGTGTCCATTTTCGTCAGCAAATAGACCTTCCGCATCCGGATTTTGGAGAGCCCGTTTTCCGAGGATATTGTTCATATAATGATGCGACTTTAATCGAAACGCCACTTCAGGACGACTTCTCGGGAAAGGGATTGGTTCCACTTGTTTCTCCTGTGGAACAACTTCTGTAGGTAACGGTTTTGCGATCATTGTGACGTTCGGTGTTTCATAGCGCCCGGCATACAGACCGAGGGGCGCGACACCTGCCGAAACATTTAACCGAATATATAAATTAGGCGCATCATTTTGCCGACACAGTCGTTGAATCGCTGTCTCAATTTCTGCTTTCGTATACGGAAAATCAATCCATAACGCTTCCATGCTCTTATTCAGACGCTCCCAATGTGCATCGAACAAAAACGGCACAAAATTATAGGTCCGTAACGTTTCAAATAAGCCCATTCCATACAAGAAACCATGATCTTCAACCGGAATCAACACCTTCTCTTGCTCGACTACATCGCCGTTATGCCAATACAACATGACGATACTCCTCGATAAAGTTTCGAATCATCTCTTTCCCATGCTCAGTCAAAATCGCTTCAGGATGATATTGCACCCCTTCAATCGGAAGCGTTCGGTGACGGAGCGCCATGATTTCTCCAGTCTCCGTCTCCGCAGTGACCGCTAGACATTCCGGTAGAGTCGAATGCTCCACGGCCAATGAGTGATAACGGGTCACGATTGTCTGTTGAGGAATGTCTTTGAAAATCGATTTTCCGTCATGTTGAATCTTCGACGTTTTCCCGTGCATGAGTCGCTCCGCATGAACGACTTCTCCGCCGAACGCTTGCGCAATCGCTTGATGACCGAGACAGACACCTAAAATCGGAATACGGCCCGCGAACGCTTGGATTGCCTCTACGCTGATCCCTGCCTCATTCGGAGTACAAGGTCCTGGAGAAATGACAAGATAGCTTGGGGAAAGCACCTCGATTTCTTGAATCGATACTTCATCGTTTCGATACACGATTAGTTCCTGACCAAGTTCACCGAAATACTGCACCAAGTTATACGTAAATGAGTCATAGTTATCGATCAGTACAATCATGTCGTTTCCTCCGCCATTTGCTTCGCCGTCCATAGCGCCTTCGCTTTGGACAGTGACTCTTCATATTCTGAGACCGGGTCCGAATCGATGACGATCCCCGCTCCTGCTTGAACGTATGCGATTCCATCTTTCACGACCATCGTCCGAATCGTGATATTGAAGACGAGGTCGTCATTCCAACTTAACCAACCATACGAGCCGGTGTAGAGTCCCCGGCGAACCGGTTCGAGTTCTTCAATGATTTCCATCGTTCGAATTTTAGGCGCTCCTGTAATCGTGCCACCTGGGAACATCGCTGCCAACGCTTCGGCTCCAGAAATCTCATCACGAATAGTGCCACGTACGTTCGAAACGATATGTTGCACGTGTGAATATTTTTCAATCACCATCAATTCATCCACATGAACGCTACCGTACGCCGCAACTTTCCCGAGGTCGTTCCGCTCCAAGTCAACGAGCATGACATGTTCTGCTCGCTCCTTTTCATTTTCAAGTAGCGTGTTCGCCAATTCCAAATCTTCCGCATCATCTTTCCCACGCGGACGCGTACCCGCGATCGGACGCGTCGAAATGTCAGATTGGTGTTTCTCAAGCAACAACTCTGGTGACGCGGAGACCATTGTCAATGCGTCGTCCACAAAATACCCCATGTATGGAGAGGGATTCATTCGACGGAGAGTATCGTACACCCGACGTGGGTCAGCGAGAAGCGGTTCTGATTGACGAACACTCAAGTTCACTTGAAACACATCACCTTCCACGATATATGACTGAATCTGTTTGACAGCTTCGACGAACTCATCCTGAGACATGGAGCGCGATCGC
This sequence comes from Exiguobacterium marinum DSM 16307, assembly GCF_000620845.1. Classification (GTDB taxonomy): domain Bacteria; phylum Bacillota; class Bacilli; order Exiguobacteriales; family Exiguobacteriaceae; genus Exiguobacterium; species Exiguobacterium marinum. The sequence continues at coordinate 504,491 of NZ_KK211189.1, read as the reverse complement.
TCTACAGGGAGATGTTCCGTCGGTTTGAACGCATAATGCGACTCGACGTTCCACATGGCTGCCCACCGATCCACTTTGCGCTCCACATCACGTTCTGCTGTGACCATTAAGTAAAGGGTCGACGACTCTTCGTCGAACACAGCCACTTCGTCAAATAGAAGAAACGAGACGTCTGGCGTCGATAAATCATCTGCCGCTTGGTTAGGGAGACGTTCAATGGTCCGAGCCACATCATAACTGACATAACCGATCATACCACCGAAAAATGGAGGGGTCCCTTCTGGACGTTCAGCCTCAAACCGCTTCCGAACTTCACTGGCCAATTCGAGCGGTTCCCCGTACATCGTTTCAGTCATATTTCCGATTTGAAGGAGACCGACGCCGTCTTTTACATAGAAGCGACCGAACGGTTCAATTCCTGCAATCGTATACCGCCCTGCCCTCCCGCTTTCTAGCCATGCATGGTACGGTTGATTCGCTGTCAATGTCATGTATGTTTCATACATTTTTTCTTTCGTCATCCGCTTCGTTCTGAACGCTGTCGATCTCACATGTCATTCCTCCGTCTATTCATTCATGCTTTTTATTGTACACAAGAAAAGACAGCAACCGAAAGAGAATGTCTCTCGATTACTGCCTAAAATGTTATACCCGACTCTCGTTTGACTCTTCGTCAAATTGATAGAGTGGTGTACTCAAGTAACGTTCTCCGTTTGACGGGATGATCGCCAACACGTTCTTCCCTTTACCGAGACGCTTCGCTGTATCAAGCGCCGCCGCAATCGCGGCCCCTGAAGAAATACCTCCGAGCACACCATTTGTGCGCGCTGCTTGGCGAGCATATTCAAACGCTTGTTCTGTCGTGATTTGAAGAACACCCTCGTAAATTTCTGTATCGAGAATGGATGGGACGAACCCGGCACCAATTCCTTGAATTTTGTGAGGACCCGGCTTCCCACCAGACAAGACTGGTGAATCAATCGGTTCAACTGCCAAAATCTTCACATCTGGATATTTCGCCTTCACGACTTTTCCTGCTCCGGTAATCGTACCACCAGTACCGACTCCTGCGATAAGTGCATCCACCGTAAGTCCCGTTTCTTCGAACGCTTCCACAATCTCAGGTCCCGTCGTCATTTCATGAACGTTCGGGTTGGCCGCGTTATTGAATTGTTGCGGGAGGAAGTAGCCGTGCTTCTCAGCTTCTTCAGTTGCACGACGAATCGCCCCGCCCATCCCTTCAGAACCTGGTGTCAAGATGAGTTCGGCTCCATATCCACGAAGAAGATTACGACGCTCCATGCTCATCGTCTCAGGCATGACGAGAACGGCTTTGTATCCTTTCGCGGCACTGACCATCGCGAGACCGATTCCCGTGTTTCCGCTCGTTGGCTCGATGATTGTATCACCAGGCTTCAAGATGCCGTCTTTTTCAGCCGCTTCAATCATCGCTAGTGCGATCCGGTCTTTGACGCTTGATCCCGGGTTCATATATTCAAGCTTCAGATACACATCGGCATCCTCTGGTCCAGTCATTCCGTTCAATTTCACAATCGGGGTCTTTCCAATCAAGTCTGTCACTGAGTTTACGATTCGCATTACATTTCCTCCTTCATAATTCCGACTATTCCGATATTGTTATCATACCCTATCGAATTGAAAATATGCAATTTGGAACGTTGCTTACGCTTGTGCTTGCTCTTTCATCGTCTCTAATTGTTCCGCTGAGAAATGATACTTTTCCCCACAGAAATGGCAAACCGCTTCGGCTCCACCATCTTCTTCAATCATCTGACGAATCTCTTCTTTTCCGAGACCGATAATGGCGTTTTCCATTCGTTCGCGACTACATGTGCAGTTGAATTGAATCGGATTACGGTCGAGGACATCGAGACTATCGCCAAGTAGTAATTGAAGCATCTCCTCTGGTGTCTTTTCTTCACCAATCAAGACAGATACGGGCGGGAACGTCTGAAGTGCTTTTTCGAGCGCCTGCACCGTTTCTTCAGAAGCGTTCGGAAGCAATTGTACGATCACACCGCCTGCCGCAAGAATCGATTCGTCTTCCGGTAAGACGAGAACACCGGCTCCAACGACCGATGGCACTTGTTCTGATGTTGCGAAGTAGTAGGTGAAGTCTTCACTGATTTCACCTGTTTGAATCTCTGAAGAACCACCAACATAATCTTTCAACCCTAAATCTTTAATGACTGAGATGGTTCCTTTTCCGACGACTTCGCCTACTTTCAACTTCGTCAATCCTTGTTCGTTGACGAACGTTCCACCATCGACACGCGGATACGATACATATCCACGGACATCCCCCGCTGTATCTGCATCCACGATAATTTTCCCGATTGGACCATCACCTTCGACTTTAAGCGTGACGCGTGCCGCACCTTTTTGCATCGCACCAATCATCGAGCCAATTGTCATTGTCCGTCCGAGGGCTGCTGAAGCAACTGGTGTCGTCTGATGACGAAGTTGTGTTTCGTACACTGTCTTTGTCGTACGTGCTGCAAACGCTCGTACTTCTCCGTTGAACCCGAGAGCTCGAACGAGATAATCGTCTTTCATTTGATCGAGTAATGCTTGTTGTTCTGTATGAATCATATACTTTAACTCCTTTAGTTTACTTTTGATTGCGCTCGTAAATGAGGCGGAGGCCTTCGAGTGTCAGGAACGAATCCACATGATCAATCGTTTCTGCATGTTCACTGATCAATCGTGCCAATCCTCCAGTCGCAATGACAGTCGCTTCACCAACTTCACGCTTCATTCGATTCACGATACCGTCCACTTGAGCCACGTAACCATAATACGTTCCGGATTGCATCGCTTGAATCGTATTTTTCCCAACGACCGATGGCGGGGTTGCCAGTTCAATTCGTGGTAGTTTCGCAGCACGCTGATAGAGTGCCTCTACTGAAATCATGATACCTGGTGAGATGATGCCGCCGTGGTAGCGACGTTTCTCATCGATGTAACAATACGTGGTTGCCGTTCCAAAATCAACAATTATGAGCGGACCGTCATACTTGGCGATTCCAGCCACAGCGTTGACAATTCGATCGGCTCCAACTTCGCGTGGATTCTCAACGTGAATGTCTAATCCCGTCTTCACACCTGGACCGACAACGATCGGTCGTACATTGAAGTATCGCTGTGACATTTGTTCAAGTGGAAAAATGACCGGGGGCACGACAGAGGATAAGATGACACCTTCAACCTGCTCAAACGAGACGTTCGATTGGTCGAATAGCGACTTCACAAGCATGCCGTACTCATCAGTTGTTTTCGTACGATCGGTCGAGATGCGCCAGTGGTGTACGAGATTATCTTCATCGTACATCCCGAGAACAATATTTGTATTTCCAACATCAATCACTAAAATCATGATATAGTTCCTCACTTTGTTGTCAATTGCAGTTCGCTCGAATTATAACATGAAAAAAGACGAATGCCTCGTCAAGGGCATTCGTCTACTGATTAACGTGATTCGTTATTCGGACGCTCCGTCGGTGTCGCCTCGGGCTTATCACCTTCAGGCACAACATCCGGTTGGCTTTCTTGAACAGCTTCGGGTTGATCGATGACTTGACCGTGCTGAACGGCTGCCTCATCTTTCTTCGCTGCTTCATCTGAGTCCGTTGATGCATCCACGTCTTCTTCCGGTTCATGCGGGAGATATTCGCCTGTTTTAATCAAATGACGAATCTGTTTCGAATCGAGCGTTTCCACATCAAGCAACGTCTTCGCAACGAGTTCGAGATCTTCACGACGTTCTGTCAAAATCTGCTTCGCTTTCGCATAGCAGTGGTTGATGATGTCACGAATCTCTAAGTCGATTTCTTGTGCGATTGCATCTGAATAATTCTGTTCCGTCTGGAAATCGCGACCAAGGAAGACTTGTCCACCGTGGTTCGAACCGAGTTGGAGTGGTCCGAGCTTATCGCTCATCCCATAATCCATGACCATCTTACGTGCAATACCAGTAGCACGCTGGAAGTCGTTGCTCGCTCCAGTCGACACTTCACCAAAGATGACATCTTCGGCGACACGTCCACCAAGGAGACCAACAATCTTATCTTCGAGCTCAGGTTTTGTCATGAAGTAACGGTCCTCTTTCGGGAGCATGACGACATATCCTCCCGCGTTTCCACGTGGGACAATCGTCACTTTGTGTACTTCATCCGCATTCTCAAGTTCGAGACCGATGATTGTGTGACCCGCTTCGTGATAAGCGACAATCTTGCGTTCTTTATCCGAAATGATTCGGCTCTTCTTCGAAGGACCGGCGATGACGCGGTCAATCGCTTCTTCCACGTCGACAACAGATACCGCTGCGCGGTTCGAACGTGCCGCAACGAGTGCCGCTTCGTTCAAGAGGTTCTCTAAGTCCGCTCCAGAGAATCCTGGTGTACGCTGTGCGATTGATTTTAAGTCCACTGTCGAATCAAGTGGCTTGTTACGCGCATGAACTTTCAATACTTCTTCACGTCCCTTTACATCAGGACGATCGACCGTGATTTGACGGTCAAAACGACCTGGACGAAGGAGGGCAGGGTCAAGAATATCCGGACGGTTTGTCGCCGCAACCATGATAATCCCTTCGTTGTCGCTGAATCCATCCATCTCAACGAGCAATTGGTTCAATGTTTGTTCACGCTCATCGTGTCCACCACCTAGTCCGGCACCACGTTGGCGTCCGACCGCATCGATTTCATCGATAAAGATGATACACGGAGCATTCTTCTTGGCGTTTTCGAACAAGTCACGAACACGTGACGCACCGACCCCGACGAACATCTCAACGAAGTCCGAACCTGAGATCGAGAAGAATGGTACACCTGCTTCACCGGCTACTGCACGGGCCAATAGTGTTTTACCTGTCCCCGGAGGACCAACGAGTAACACACCTTTTGGAATACGTGCACCGAGTTTTGAGAATTTACGAGGATCTTTCAAGAATTCAACGACTTCGATGAGTTCTTGCTTCTCTTCGTCTGCTCCGGCCACATCTTCAAATGTGACACTACGCTTCTCTTGGTCGTATAATTTGGCCTTCGATTTCCCGAAGTTCATCACACGACCACCACCGCCACCACCTTGCGCTTGGTTCAACAAGAAGAAGAACAAGATGAAGATGATGATAAACGGTAAAATCGCAAAGATGATACTGAACCAACTACTGTTCGATTCAGCTTCCTCGATTTGAATATCCGTATTCGCTCGAAGCTGTGTTAATACATCCGCATACTCAGCTTCGTTCGCTGGAATATTTGTTTCATAACGCTGGTCTTCATCTCCTGTAAGATCGCCTGTAATCGAGATAGCCCCCGGGATTTCTTGTACGGTTGCCGTCTCAATCCGATCATCTTCCACATATTCTAGGAATTTCGAATACGAGAGTGTTTCACTCTGACTATTCGGATTCTGCAAATATTGAAGGAACAAGATCAAGGCTAGGAAAATCACACCAAAAACCAATGTGTTTTTCACTGCACGATTCATTCTCTGCCTCCTATTCCGAGAAACGATGTTCTCGCCCATTCAGTATATGCCTATACTTTGGGGATTTCTTTTATCTTACCACGTCACATTTTCAAAAGAAAAATGTTAGCCCCCGTAAACGCTCGGTTTGAGCACACCGACGTAAGGAAGATTACGATATTTCTCTTCATAATCCAAACCGTAGCCAACGACAAACTCGTGTGGGATAACGAAGCCGCTATAGTCTGCTGATAAACCATTTTTACGCCCTGTCGGTTTGTCGAGAAGCGTGACAATCTTCACAGATTTCGCTTTACGGTATTTAAGAAGATCGACGAGATAACCAAGCGTCAATCCACTATCAATAATATCTTCTACAATCAAGATGTCGCGTCCTTCTACAGATGTATTTAAATCTTTGTCGATTTTAACCTCACCTGTTGACGATGTGCCACCATGATACGTCGATACGTCCATGAAATCCATCTCTAAGTGGATGTCCATTTCTTTAACGAGGTCCGACATGAACGGCATCGCGCCTTTCAATACACATACGAGAAGCGGGAACTCTTCTTTATAATCTTCGCTAAGTGTTCCGGCAAGTTCTTGTACCTTTTCTTGAATCTCTTCACGCGAGATTAAAATTTTTTCCATATCGTTGATTAATGACATCTTGAAATCCTCCTCTTTCTGTTTCGACACAATCATCATTTTACCATTAATCGTAGACAATTCGCATCCGACTTGTCTAGAAAATCTGAAACTCTTACACCAATAATCGCGAGAATCCGTCCAGAAGCGTCTTCAAGCAGTGGCAGCATCGGACGAATGGATCGATCAATTTTTTCATCAATTAAAATTCGAGCCACTTTTTTTGTCCCTACGGTTAAACGCATCCGATCACCCGGTTTAATTGTACGAATTGTGAGCGGATATGTGATTTCATGTAATGGGATGCCCTCTTCCCCCTCCTCGATAGACAGGGAGATTGTCCGCTCTCCGAATTGAACCACAGTCGGTAGCGTTTCAACTTGAATCGGATGGAGCGGATAGATGTTTAAACGTTGTACAAGATTAAGTACCCTATTCCGCTTGGTCATGAACCATTCCCCCTGGAGATGATAAATGCCTGTATCCTTTTGACTCATCAATAGTTTCTCGATCGCCTCAGTCACATTTACCTCGTAACGAGCGGACAACAACCGACCGACCGTGTACCGTTCGAGCGATGACAAACGTTCAACGTGATCAAGTTTCACATGAAACGCTTTCATTTCGAGTTCTACATATGCCTCCACCCACCGTTCGCACGATTGGTACCGTCTATCCCAGTCGGCACGGGCCAATTTTGCCGCTTCGCTGACTTCTTTCACAACCGATGGCCACGTCTGTTTCAGTTTCGGCACGATCTCATGGCGAATGAGATTCCTTAAGTAGGTGCGTTCTTGGTTTGTTGCGTCTTCGCGCCACTCTAATTCGTTCTGTCGGGCATACTCAATCAGTTGAGCTTTCGACTCATATAACAACGGACGGATAAGTCTCCCGTTACCAAATTTCCGGATTTCGGGAATCCCTTTCACTTCAATCACGTTTCGATGAAGTTGAATGAGCACAGTTTCTAACTCATCGTCCGCATGATGTGCCGTTGCCAATGTGTCATATCCATATTCACTCATGACGTCTTCAAAGAATTGATATCGGCCCTCTCGATATCGCTCTTGTGATTTTCCTTTTTGAAAATCAAGACGCTTCCCATGAAACGGGATTTGATAGGATGCCGCTATATTTGCGACGAACGTATACTCTTCATCTGATGCTTCTCGTAGACCATGATGGACATGAGCCACCGCTACGTTCCATCCTCGTTTGACAAGGCGGTCTAAAAGGACAATCGAATCCACACCGCCAGACACAGCGACGAGCACCTTTTTCATGAATTCCCTCCTTAGGTATAACAAAAGAAGCCATCTCGTTTGAGATGGCTTCTTTTCGCTTAGGCTAAGTGACCCGTACGGGATTCGAACCCGTGTTACCGCCGTGAAAGGGCGGTGTCTTAACCGCTTGACCAACGGGCCTAAATAAAATGGTAGCGGCGGAGGGAGTCGAACCCACGACCTCACGGGTATGAACCGTACGCTCTAGCCAGCTGAGCTACACCGCCATGTTATTGTTGTGTCCTAAGCACATTTTCTATAATAACCAGTCATCATTCGAGTGTCAATTCTTTTTTATATTTTTTTAATAAAAAAATCGTGTATAGCGTCGTCTTCCCCACTATACACGATTTTATAACGTTTTTACATCATGCTTCTGATGCGATTGGGCGATATTTTTTCTTCCATGCGATTCGGAAGTACGCCCACAGCAATGCAAAGCATCCGGCAGCCACAAACGTTAAATAGATGGTAGCTGTCTGCAAGTACTGTGCACCGTCTGCCGATAGAATTTCTTTATACCCAGCAACCGTATATGTCATTGGAAGCAGTGCATTGAACGGTTGTAACGCTCTTGGAATCAATTCGAGCGGGAACGTTCCCGCAGACGTCGTCAATTGCAAAATCAACAAGACGATTGCCACAAAACGCCCCGGATTTCCGAGCGTTGTCACGAGCAACTGCACGATAAAGAGGAACGTGATGCTTGTCAACCAGCTGAAACCGAAGAATTTCAACGGCTCGCTCACTTCAAGACCGAGTAGTTGCACCATTGCCACATCGAGAATCAAGGCCTGAAGGAATCCGACGACAACGAGAACGCCAGACTTCGACATCACCCATGACAGACTCCGTTTTGGACGCCCCACTGGATCGTACAATGGATAGACGATCGAGAGAAGGAGTGCCCCGACAAAGAGTCCAAGTGACATGAAGTACGGAGCGAATCCTGTACCGTAGTTCGGCACTTCGTGAATCGAGTTGTCGACGAGCGCAACCGGACCTGCCATCATCTCCACATTATTGTCAGTTAACCCGATATCTGCATCTTCCGCGCCTTTTAGTAAGGCGTCACGAAGTTCATCGCTACCGGATGCAAGGTCTGTCATCCCATCGGCGAGTTCACCGCTACCGGATTGAAGTTCTTGTCCACCGTCTGCTAACTGACTCGCGCCATTCGCTAGCTCACTTGTTCCGGCACCAGCATCCTGCGCGCCGTCTGCAAGCTCACGACTACCGGATTGAAGTTTTTGACCGCCATCAGCTAACTGATTCGCGCCGTTGGCTAACTCACTTGTTCCGGCACTAGCGCTCTTCGCACCATCCGCAAGCTTCACACTTCCCTCAGAGAGTTGTCCAGTCGCGGCTACGAGCTTATCACTGCCTGTTACGAGTTCATTCGTCCCATCTTGAAGTTGCGTCGCACCTTGATTGAGTTTCGAACTGGCTGCCACAAGCTCTTGTGAGCGACCGGCCGCTGTTTGCGTGCCTTGCTCGATTTGACTAGAGCCACTGGCTAATGCTTTAGCGCCTTCGACCAATTTTGTTTGACCTGTGCTTAATTCAGAAAGTCCTGACGAAAGTTCTCCAGCACCTGCCTCTGCTTGCTTTAGACCAGCAGCTAATGAGGTTTGTCCATCCTTCACTTTCGTCGCACCAGCAGCTAATTGATCAAAACCTGCCGCCGTTTCTTGTTTTCCATCGCTTAGTTGCGCAGCGATGGCTTGAAGCATTTCAGGTGACACGGATTGACCCGATTCGGCGAGTGCCGTCAGTTGTTCAATCAACTCATCTTGCTTCGCGGTCAACTCAGATTTCATTTGTCCGATTCCATTGACCAATTCCGTTTGACCCACGACAAGTGCCGCGTTACCGTCTTTCGCGGTGGTCAATGCACCCGCAAGTTGATTTGCGCCGTCATTTAATGCGGACGCACCCTCTTTCGAGCGTTCAATTCCTGCAGAAAGTTCTTGAACGCCTTGGTTCAACGTTTTTGCACCTGTATGCAGTTCATCTAGTTTTGATGCAAAAGTTCCTGTGCCTTCAACGAGTTGACTCGTTCCGTCTTGTAACGCGGAGGCACCATCGCTGACACGATGTACACCATCTGAAAGAGAGGCTGAGCCTTCATGAACTTGTTGACTCCCATCTGCAAGTTCAGAGGAAGCATCAACCAGTTGAGTCACGCCATCCTTTAATTGACTTGCTCCATCTGCGAGTTCACGCTGTTTCGAAGCGAGTAATTTTGTTCCATCTGCTAGCTCAGAGGAACCATCGGCCAACTGGGCGATCCCATCATTTAACTGACTTGCTCCATCTGCGAGCTCACGTTGTTTCGAAGCAAGTAACTCCGTCCCATCCGCCAATTTGACGGCACCGTCTTTAGCTGTTTTTGAGCCTTCTGCAAGTTTTGTTGCACCGTCTGCCGCTTCATCAAGTCCGTCAGCTACGTCATTCAGCCCATCTTTCAACGCACTGACGTACTGTTTCGATACCTCGGTCGAAAGCTCCGCTTTTACTTGCTCCATCGCGGAACCACCGATTTGCGCAGCTAAGAAATTATACGATTCATTCGCAATATACTTCAATTCAAGTTGCTCTGGATCCTCATCCAAAGCTGTCGTTGCTTTTTCCGAAAAGTCTTCCGGAATCTCAATCGCCATATAGTAATCATGGTCTTCCAATCCAGATTCCGCTTCTTTTTCGGTCGTCTCGACAAACTCGAACGCTTCCGACTTCAATAACTTGTCAATGAGATCGTCCCCAATCTCAAGCGACTCCCCTTCAAACGTTGCCCCTTTGTCTTCATTGACGATGGCGACCGGCAAATCTTTCATCTGTCCGTAAGGATCCCAGAAAGCCCATAAAAACATACCGGCATACATTAGCGGTACGAGTGCGACTGCGAGAATCGGAACCAACACACGTGGGTTCTTAAAGATACTCCGCCACTCCGCCGTCCACAGTTTCCATCCATTCATTTTTCTCTCCACCTTCACTTATAAAACATAACTATTTTTTCATGTTCCCTATTTTGCTCCCTTCCTCGAAAAAAAGCAACTATTTTAGTTATTTTTCATAATTTTTTTCAAAACAAAAAAAGTCGTGAACAAAAATGTTCACGACTCGTCTTGTATTAAGACCTATATAGTTACGAGTAGAAGCTAATTGGTATTCGAAGGATTACCCGCGTTTGGCTCCACGTCCACCGCGTTTCGAATCTGTTTGACGTTTCAAAGTCGTAAGACGCTCGTCGCTATCTTTCAAAAATTTACTCATCAATGTATCAAATGTTTCTGGCTCGCGGCGCTGCGGTTCGCGACGACCACCACCACGTGGGCCACCACCGCTGCGTCCACCAGGACGTGGACCGCCTTGACTAGGGCCACCCGGGCGTGGACCACGAGAGAAACGCTCACCGGCCGGACGCTCTGGACGTTCGCTTACAGGGCGGTCTACTGCTTTTTTGATGGATAATCCAATTTTCCCATCGCTTTCGACGTTCAATACTTTCACCGTGACTTCTTGACCGACTGTCAACACTTCATTGATATCTTTGACGTAAGAGTCTGCCACCTCACTGATGTGCACTAAACCTGTTTTGCCGTTCGGGAGCTCGACGAACGCTCCGAAATGCGTAATCCCTGTGACCTTACCTTGTACCTTGCTTCCTACTTCAATTGACATAAAATAATGTACTCCTTTTTTTGATTGATTCTTTACAATTATACGAGTCGTTTCCTCAACGGTCAACGAACCAACTTATTCTTCTGGTGAGAAGTAGAAAATAATCTCTCCATCTTTAGAGAAAAGCAGCTCATTTCGCGCTAAGTTTGCGATATAATCCTCATCTTGTAATCGCTCCGCTTGCTCTTTCAATTCATCTTGCTCGTCTTGTTGTTCACGCAACTCTACTTTTGCTTGAGCGTATGCTTGTTGTTGGTCCGACACATAGCCGACTTTTGAAAAGTAACTCTGCCCAATCAAGACCATAACAAATAAAAATAGGAGTGAGGCCGCCGCCAAACGACGGCGAAGATGAATTCGTCGCCGATGTGTGTCTTTTTCCAGCTGTTCTCTACGCTCGTCTAGCGCACGAATGCGCCGTTGTCGATCCATCGGATTACGTCCATTCATCGCCTCATCCCCCTCCTCTTAATACACTAAGTATACTTTTTTTTACGAGTTGATACTACCATCCATCTTCTCTTCTTTAAGTAAACGATACATTTCTTTCGCATCTTCTTTACGTGCATGTTCCGCGATTGAATCAATAACGACCGTAACGAGCTTATTTCCGAACCGGATTTGTAGTTCATCTCCGACTTTGACGTCTGTGCTCGCCTTTGCGACTTGTCCATTCAATTGAATCCGTCCCTGATCTGCTACTTCTTTCGCTAACGTACGACGCTTGATCAAACGTGATACCTTTAAAAATTTATCTAGTCTCATAAACCTTTCTCCTTTGCCTCGTTCCAAAGTTCATCCATTTGTTCGAGTGTCATCCGCTGAAGGTCCCCATTTACTTCAATGTATTCGAATCGACGTTTAAACTTTCGGTTCGTCTGTTCTAGAGCTTGCTCGGCATTCAGCCCAACGTATCTCGCGATATTGACGATGGAAAACAATACATCTCCCAATTCTGATTCGTCACCAAGTTCCTCACGCCATTCGTTCAATTCTTCTTCGAGCTTCGTGAAGGCCCCGGATACGTCATCCCATTCAAACCCTACTTGGGCGGCTTTCTTTTGAAGTTGTTCCGCCCTCATCAATGAAGGTTGGTCGATGAGCACACCATCGAGATGCGATTGTTTCTTTTCCCCTTTTTCGGCTTGTTTAATCGTGTTCCAATTTTTCACGACCTCGGAGGCGTTTTCAACTGTGATGTCCCCAAAGACGTGTGGATGACGACGTACCATTTTTTCACTAATCGAACCAATCACATCACGAATATCAAAGTACCCCTCATCTGCACCGATTTGAGCATGTAACATGACTTGGAGCAAGACGTCGCCCAGTTCTTCAATAATCGCATTATCATCTTCTGCATTGATGGCTTCAATCAGTTCGTACGCTTCTTCCAGTAAATACTTCCGAAGCGACTCATGTGTCTGTTTGCGGTCCCATGGGCAGCCGTTCGGACCCCGAAGTGTTGCAATAATCTGTTTGAGTGTCGCAAAATCTTTCGCCAAATACGATTCGTCGACGAGCGGTGGCACATAGAGCGTCGTCAAATTGTTCACTTCCGCCATCCGGTCCATTTCGAATAACGGGATGTGCGCAATCCGCTCTTCTGTCGTACCAGCAGCCGTCACAAGGGTGACGGGATGGTCATCCGGATACCGTTCCATCAATTGCACTTTGACGTCACCCGCCACGAATCCATCGTACACTTGCCCGATGAGGACATGTTGAGTCACCTGCAAACGTTCAAGGTCGAGCGCAGTCGCATCAAGCAGTTGAAATCCATTGATTGGATCGATCCGGAGCGCCTGGAACATGGCATCGAGGAAGCTCTGTCCACCGAGCACATGAAGATCGGCTCCCCGTTCCACCAATAGTTCGACGGTCCGTTCCGCTACGAACGGATGGCCCGGTACGGCGTATGTGATCGCCATTTCTTCACTTTTACTCAATAACGTCTCGACAATCTGGTCGTATACTTCTTCAAACGTATCACTCGATTCATAGACCGAATCAAATGATTCGAACACGAGTCCTTCCGCTTCTAACTCTTGAACGACAGGGTGTTCTTTTGTGCGCAACCAGACGAGCGGTTGCTGCTTTAAATGGCGGTACACACCGAGCGGCAATTGATTCAACTCACCAGACCCGAGTCCGACCACCATGATTGTATAACCCATATTAGTTCTCCTTTTTCTCGAGCACGTCGAGCAGACGACTTCCGAACGGGATCAGTTCCCATTCCGCAAGTGACAGCATTCGCGTACTCCATAATCTCCATATATAGAGGACGGCACCGCTACACACCATTCCGATTAACCAACCGAACGCAGTGATTCGCGAGTCGACCCACATCTGACCTAGCCAGTTTAACACGGCAATGAGGATCAGCATGGGTACGAGGGCTTTCCATAACGACTTATAGTGTTTCGATCGAAATGACCCGAGCGGAATCGAGCGGTCAAGCGCCCGGAAATTATAGAACGCCATCGCTAAAAATCCAATGGATGTTCCGATTGCCGCGCCTTCAATTCCGTAACTCGGGACGAGCCATGCGTTTACCGCACTTTTCACTAACATTGCGACAACCATGCTGCGTGCCGCGACCCACTCTCGGTCAATCGCCTGCAAACATGTCATGCTCGCAATCGCCAAGGAGGCAGCGAACGTGCTCGTCGCTAAGAAGACAAGGGCTCGTGTCCCAGATTCATCTTCAAACAGGGCCACATTTAAGAAAAACATGACACCCATCAATCCGATAGTCGCTGCACCAGCAATCGCAGTCGTCACCCGAATCATCGAACGGAGTCCTTGTGTCGTCTTTTGTAGATGTCCCGCCCGATAATGACGGACGAGCATCGGCACATTGGCCATCCCGATGGTCGTCGTGAACAAGATGGCGAATTGGACGAGCGGGTATCCCCGATCAAACACTCCTTTGCTCACCTTCGCGTCATACGTCCCCCCCATCAAATTGACGATGGTGAAAGAGTCGACAAGTTGCATCCATAGAATCCCGAGCGAAGCGAATCCAACCGCGAAACCCGTCGTCAATAAGAGACGCATCCCTCTTCGAAACGTGACCCGTCGCACCTTCACAATCTGCAAACCACGCGTTCGATAGACCAAAAAGACAATCGCTACGATTCCACCGATGAGTGTCGCACCGTACGCATATTGGCTAAGCGTATATGCATCTTTTCCGAGTCGTACCCCGATCCATAATAGCGACAGCATGACTGTGACGCGGACAAAGTTCTCGAGCACTTGTGACCATGCGCTCGGTCGTAAGTCATCTCTCGATTGAAAAGCGCCACGTAATACGGCCGAGGCTGGCATAAGTAAATAACTTAAACTGATCACCCGGAGTGCCGGTGCCAGCTGCTCATCTCCTAGCCATCCGGCAAGGGTCGGTGCGAATACCCATACCGTAACAACGAGGACAATCGATAGTAGAAACAGCGCATAAAAGCTCCCCCATAGCACTTCCAACTTTCGATTTTCCCCTTTTGTCCCGACACCAATTTTCGCAATAACGACTGGCATCGCATAAATCCCGAGTGAAGCCACGATCGCAGCGAATGGATAGACGGTTTGATAGGCATAGAGTCCGAAGTCACCCGCTAAGTTTTGATACGGGACACGATAAGCGAAGCTAATCAGTTTCGACACGTAGCCGGCAATGGCGAACAAGACGACGCCTTGCGCAAATTTACTTGGCGACTGCATCGCCTACCAACCGCTTCGTCAGTTCCTCTAATACAGTATCGGCATCATTTAGGAGCTCTGTTAGGGGGACACGGCCACTGAGCGATAGTTTCAACGCCCCATCTTCTTGACCCACCCCAAGTTTGCGACCGAGCGGCATTGTCCATTCCATGAAGGATGATACATCAAGTGCAGCTGTCGACTCTTTTGATAAGACGATTTCAATGCGTCCCGGTGTTTGCTTGATCCGACTCACTTTTGCCAGTTCTCCGTAAATACGTAAGCGCGTCAGTTGAATGAGAAGCGCGACCGGTTCAGGGAATTCACCAAATCGCTCAATCAATTCGTCTTGAAGGGCGAATAATGCGCTTGGCGTATCCGCATATTTGAAACGTTTGTACATCTCGATTTTTAATTCACTATCCGACAAATAATTATCTGGGATATACGCATCCGCTTGGAATGCAATTTCCGGCTTGAATACGACTTGTTTTGCTTGTCCACGCATTCGGTCTTTCCGCTCCTCGATTGCTTCGGAGAGCATTTGTGAGTACAGATCGAAACCGACCGAATCGATAAACCCTGATTGTTGTGCACCTAGCAAATTACCAGCACCCCGAATCGATAAGTCCCGCATCGCAATCTTAAAGCCACTTCCGAGCTCCGTGAACTCTTTAATGGCCTGAAGTCGGCTTTCGGCAACTTCCGTTAAGCGCTTATCTTTTCGATAGGTGAAGTACGCGTAGGCGATCCGATTCGAGCGTCCGACACGACCACGAAGTTGATAGAGCTGCGACAACCCCATCTTGTCAGCATCATGGACGATAAGTGTATTGACGTTTGGAATATCGATTCCCGTCTCGATGATTGTCGTCGAGACTAAAATATCTGCCTCTCCTTCTAAAAAGCTGATCAATTGGCTCTCGAGCTCACTCTCCGTCATCCGTCCATGTGCCGTCGCGATACGCGCGTCCGGTAATAGGGCACGAATTTCTTCCGCTTTTCGTTCGATACCTTCGACACGGTTATAGAGGAAGAACGCCTGCCCACCACGAGCGAGTTCACGCTCTAAAGCTTCACGCAAGACGATCCCGTCATACTCCATGACATATGTTTGGACCGGATATCGATTTTCAGGTGGTGTTTCCAATACGGACAAGTCACGGATTCCAATCATCGACATATGGAGCGTCCGCGGAATCGGTGTGGCAGTCAACGTGAGCACGTCGATATTCGTCTTCAGTTGTTTCAAACGTTCTTTATGTTTAACGCCGAACCGTTGTTCTTCATCGATGATGACGAGACCGAGATTGGCAAACGTTACGTCTTTAGACAACACGCGGTGTGTACCGACGACAATATCAATCGTCCCTTCTTTCAAGCCCTTCTTCGTCGCGGTCATCTCACTTTTCGAGCGGAAACGGCTCATGACCGACACATTGATTGGAAATTCGCTGAATCGTTCGAGCATCGTCTCATAATGCTGTTGGGCGAGGACGGTCGTCGGGACAAGAAATGCGACTTGCTTTCCGGCGAGTACCGCTTTAAATGCCGCCCGAATCGCCACTTCCGTTTTCCCATATCCGACATCTCCGCATAAGAGACGATCCATCGGACGCGAGCGTTCCATATCTGCTTTGATTTCAGCAATCGAGCGAACTTGATCTTCTGTTTCAGCGTACGGGAATGAAGATTCAAACTGACTCATCTCTTCATCGTCCGACGGAAACGCAAAACCAACCGAGGCCTCTCGTGCCGCATACAGTTTAATCAACTCATCGGCAATGTCTTCAACCGATTTAGCGACCTTCGATTTGACCTTCTTCCATTCCGTGCCACCCAGTTTATAAATCTTCGGTTCTTTTCCTTCTGCCCCGACATATTTTTGCACGAGATCAATTTGGTCGACTGGTACGTAAAGGGCATCGTCACCAGCATAGACGAGATGCAAGTAGTCCTGATGAATCCCACCGACCTCAATCGTTTTGATGCCTAAGTACTTTCCGATTCCATGGTGCACGTGGACGACATAATCGTTCGGCTTCAACTCTTGGTAACTCTTGATTCGTTCCGCGTTCGTCAAGTTCTTCGTCTGACGTTTCCGTTTCGTCACACGTTTGAACAGTTCTTCTTCTGATACAACGACAAGACGACTCGTAGATAATTCAAACCCACCTTCAATTTGACCGATAATGACGGACACACGTCTCGGCTCTAACTCTCCATCGACATTCGTAAACGTCGAGGAAATCCCATAGTCTGAAAGAAGTGCTGTTATTTTATCTGCACGCGACCGATCTCCCGCGAGCACGACAATTCGTTGATCACCTTGTTGCCAACGTTCCACTTCTTGTTTCAATAAGTGCATCTGTCCGTGAAATGCCGGTAGCGGACGACAGCTCAAATGAACCGTGTCGGTCTCAGGTATACCTGAACGACGAGACGGCAATAATGAGAAGGCCACTTGTTTCAAGTCAAGGAACACTTTATGCATTGGGACGGCGAGCGTATAGTTACTGACCGCTTCCCCTTTTTCGATGAGCGAAGAGAACCACTCGGCGTCTTCCCGGTCCTGCACATCCGCGGCGTCATCAATTCGTGCCACTTCATCCAAAATGAGTACGGCGTCTTTTCCTACGTAATCAAGAAGCGTTGATGTATAAAGAAGTGGCGAATACTTTCCTACTTTATCTGGGAAATCACCCCGCTCTAAACGTTCGATATCCGTTACGACTCCTTCATCGAGCGCCTGACGAATCACATCGTTTGTAATCAATTCCACCGTTCTGTCGTATTGCTTGCGAAGAGCGCTACCTGCTTGTTTCAGCTGTTCCTCAGTCGCAACAAACTCCGTTGCAGGCGTAATACACACTTCCCCTACCACCCCGAGCGAACGTTGGGTTTCGGCATCAAACGTAAAAATCGAATCAATTTCAGTGTCAAACAAGTCAATTCGATATGGACGCGCTTCTGTGAGCGGGTAAACGTCTAATATGCTACCTCGTACGGAAAACTCGCCTGGCGTCGTTACAGTTGCCGTCCGTTCATACCCCATCCCCGACAATTGTTTCGCAAAATCCGCTAAATCGAGATCACTTCCAGGCTTCAACATGACGCGGCTGTCTTGCCATGCTTTCGGACTCGGCATGTAACGTCGTAATCCACCGAGTGGCACGACAACAACGCCTCCTGTTTGGTCAAGGAGACGGGTACGGGCATCGATTCGGGCGGCCAACAGTTCCGGACTAGATGTCAGTGATAGTTCACCTGCTAGCGTCTCATCAATTGGATAAAGCAGTGTTTGATCAGGGCCGATGAGTGATTCAAGTTGATCAAACATTTTTTGTGCTTGATACATATTGTGTGTCACAACGACGAGGCGTCTCGCTGACGATTTCACGAGTCCTGCTAAGACAAGAGCTTTCGCGCTCGTCGTCAGACCCGTTACCAATTGACGGTCCACTTTTTGTAGCCGCTCGCGAATGATATTCGTCTCAGGGAGCGCCACCATAAATCTTTCTAAAGCATTCATTTGTTTTCCTCCAACTCATACGACAAAAAAGGGTGCGATGACCCTTTAGTTGTATCGATTCATCAGTGCTAGCCAATCTGTATCTACAAAATCAGTTGCTGCAGTTACGGCGTTGTCGATTGTCTCGTTCAACTCCGATAACTCATCTTTCCGATAGTTCATCAACACCCAGTCGACAACTTTAATCGGATGCGGGGGACGACCGACACCAAGCTTCAATCGCTTGAATTCAGCGGTTCCTAAATGTTGAATAAGTGATTTGATTCCGTTATGACCACCCGCGCTTCCTTTCGGACGGAAGCGAAGCTTGCCGGGAACCATATCCAAATCATCATAAATCACCAATAAGTCGTCAATCTCAATCTTATAATAATCTAAAATGGGACGGACCGCTTCACCCGACAAGTTCATATACGTAAGCGGCTTCACGAGTACAACGCGTTCACCATTGATTCTTCCCGTTCCCATAAGGGCATTAAACTTCGCCTCATTCAGCGAGATGCCATGCTTTTCTGCGAGACGATCAATCGCTAAAAAACCGACATTGTGTCGCGTCATCTCAAACTTTTTCCCGGGATTTCCAAGACCGACGATGCATTTCATATCATTTCCTCCTGAACAAAAAAGCCCAAAGGCGAATGCCTCCGGGCCTCGTTTTTTTAATCGAATAGGGTACTGACCGATTTATGCTCGTGTACGCGCATAATCGCTTCCCCAAGTAAATGGGCAACCGACATTTGCTTGATCTTGCTCGAGCAAGGGCGACCCGTCAAATCGATGGTATTTAGGACAACCAACTCTTTGATCGATGAGTTGTCGATGCGCTCCATCGCTGGACCAGAAAGAACCGGATGCGTACAAGACGCATATACTTCCTTCGCGCCCGCTTCGACGATGGCATCTGCAGCAAGAGTGATTGTACCCGCTGTATCGATGATGTCGTCAATCAAAATCGCTGTTTTCCCTTCAACGCTTCCAACGATGTTCATGACTTCAGCGACATTCGCTTTCGGACGACGCTTGTCAATGATGGCAATCGGTGCTTTCAAACGTTCTGCCAATTTTCGTGCGCGTGTCACGCCACCGTGATCTGGAGAAACGACCACGATATCTTTCGCTTGAAACTCTTCTGTTTCAAAGTAAGTCGAGATGAGCGGTACACCGAGTAATTGGTCAACCGGAATATTGAAGAATCCTTGAATTTGCGCTGCATGCAAATCCATCGTGATGACGCGTGTCGCACCCGCTACCGTAAGAAGGTCAGCGACAAGTTTCGCTGTGATCGGTTCACGCGAGCGTGCTTTACGGTCTTGACGTGCGTACCCGTAATACGGCATCACGATGTTAATCGTACGGACAGAAGCACGTTTGAGTGCATCGATCATGACGAGCAATTCCATGAGCGTTTCGTTTACAGGCGAGCTTGTTGATTGGATGACATACACATCATCTCCACGAACACTTTCCTCGATGTTAATATAGAGTTCACCGTCGCTGAAACGTTTGACTTGGCAATCACTGAGCGGGACACCAATTTCTTTCGCGATTTCTTCAGCAAGCGGGCGGTTCGAGTTTAAGCTAAATAGACGAATTTCTCGTTCGTATACAGTAGACATGTTTAGGATTCTCCTCCATCGTTTTCCATAATGACTGGCAGCAAGTTATCGTTTTGTGTAACCTTCTTTATTCGTTTGGCGTTCGCGTGCAATCGCAAGCGCCTCTTCCGGTACATCATTTGTAATCGTCGAGCCGGCTGCGACAATCGCACCTTTCCCGACTTTTACAGGGGCAATCAAGTTGACATTGCAGCCGACGAATGCATCGTCTTCTACGACTGTCTCAAACTTATTTTTGCCGTCATAATTTACCGTAATCGATCCGCATCCTAAGTTGACACGTTCACCGATCGACGCATCCCCGATATAGCTCAAGTGCGAAGCTTTCGCACCATCACCGAACGTTGATTTTTTAATCTCAACAAAGTTACCGACGCGTGAGTTCGCGCCAAGAACAGCTTGTT
The DNA here is from genome assembly GCF_000620845.1 of Exiguobacterium marinum DSM 16307. Classification (GTDB taxonomy): domain Bacteria; phylum Bacillota; class Bacilli; order Exiguobacteriales; family Exiguobacteriaceae; genus Exiguobacterium; species Exiguobacterium marinum. The sequence goes on along the minus strand of NZ_KK211189.1, from coordinate 484,120 downwards.
GACGCAAGTGAGCGAAAGGTCCGACTTGAGCCTCTTCACCGATCCGGCTGTCTGTCACGACAGACTGGCGAACAACGGCATTGTCTTCAATCACACTGTTACGGATGTCCGAGTTTGGACCGATCACACATTCCGAGCCGATTGTCGTCTTCCCAAGAATGACCGTCCCCGGATAAATGACCGTATCCGAACCAATCACCACATCTGGAGAAATGTATGTCGATGCAGGATCCATAAATGTAACCCCTTCACGCATGAGACGTTCATTCGTCCGTTTCCGCATGATCGCTTCCGCTTGTGACAAGGCTACGCGGTCATTGACCCCAATCGTCTCATCAAACGTCGGTGCTGTATGCGCCGCTACCACTTCGCCCGATTCTTTTGCGATTGCGATGACATCAGGTAAGTAATATTCACCCTGTGCATTATTGTTTCCGACTCGTTTAAGTGCATCGAATAACAATTCGTTATCAAACACGTACGTACCCGTATTGATTTCATTGATGGCGAGCTCTGTCTCAGAAGCATCTTTATGTTCCACGACTTTTGTCACGTTCCCATCTTCACCACGAATCACACGACCGTATCCTGTCGCGTCGTCGGCAATCGCAGTCAGTACAGTGACTTTCGCTTGTTGCGCTTCATGATGAGCGAGAAGGGCTTCTAACGTTTCCGCTGTAAGTAGCGGTGTATCTCCACAGACGACGAGTGTCGCCCCTGATTTACCCGCAAGCTCTGCTTCTGCCATTTGAACAGCATGTCCCGTTCCAAGTTGTTGTTCTTGGACCGCATACTCTACTCGTGTGCCGAGCGTATCTTGTACCGCTTCCGCCCCATGGCCAACGATTACGATTTGACGACTGACACCGATTTGGTCTAACTGGTCGACAACATGCTCAACCATTGGTTTCCCTAGAACCGGATGAAGTACTTTATAAAGCTTCGACTTCATTCGCGTCCCTTTTCCTGCTGCCAAAATGACTGCAAAACGCTCCATTCTTGATTCGCTCCTATCTCACAACAGCTGTGATTGGTCTGTATAGTTCGGCTTATCTGTAACTAAATCCTATTTACACCGTTTCTACTATATCGAAACCGTGCCTTCGTTTCAATAGTTGTACCGTTCCTTAACCATTGAAACGCAAAAAAACAGCGGTAGGGAACCTAACCGCCGTTTCCTGTCATTCATTCATACCGTAAGACACTTGTTGTGGGTCAAGGACGTCCACACCCATATTGGAATAGGTTTCCAAAACAGCTGCTTCAACTTTCTGTCGCATCTCCCCATTAATCGGATGCGCGATATCGCGAAAAATACCTTCTGGTGTCCGTTTGCTCGGCATGGCGACAAATAGACCGCTACTCCCTTCGATGATTCGAAGGTCATGTACAACGAATTCATGGTCAAGTGTGATTGAGGCCAATGCTTTCATTCTGCCTTCTGTCGCGACTTTGCGAATTTTTACGTCTGTGATCTGCATGTTTCGCATCCCCTTTATCGTCGTTGTCTACGCCATGGTGTGGTCTTCTGCAAGGTTCAGTTAGTTTCAAACGAACGTCATGACTCCATATTGATAACTCTATACCCTCTAATCATAAAACGAAATCAAAATTTTGCCAATCAATTTAGGAACTGTTCCACATTCCCCCGTGAAATGGTGACGAGACCCTCGTCCGAATCAACATTTGTCAATTTCATCAAACTGACGTATTCGCTGACCATCTTCTTCTCGGCCCCTTCAGCTTCCATCAACACACCGACACCCGCAAGGTTTGCCTCGAATTCATTCAAGAGACTCATCATCCCACGGATTGTTCCCCCGGCTTTCATGAAGTCATCGATCAAAAGTACATTCGCACCGCGTGGCAGACTTCGGCGTGCAAGTGCCATCGTACGAATTGCTTTCGATGAACCAGATACGTAGTTGATACTGACAGTCGATCCTTCTGTGACACGACTATCCGAACGGACGATGACAAATGGGACACCTAATTGTTCGGCAACGGCATAAGCAATCGGGATTCCCTTCGTCGCAATGGTCATGACGACATCAACTTTCCGGTCTGCGAACACAGACGCAAAAACTTGACCCATCGGCTTCACCTGGCTTGGATTACCTAACACGTCGGTTAAGTAGAGGTATCCACCCGGTAACAGACGCTCAGGTTTTGATAACTGATCACAGAGCGTATCAATCATCTCAAGTGATTTGTCTTTACTCCATCCTGGAATAAACATAACACCACCGGCCGCACCAGGAACGGTAACAAGCTTACCAATTCCATCATGAGACAGCATTTCACTAACAATGACAAGATCTTCGCTAATCGAGGACTTTGCAGCTTTATAACGGCTTGAAAACATCGACAACGAGACAAGCTGATGCGGATGGTCAAGCAAATAACGGGTCATATCGACGAGACGACCACTTCTACGAATTTTCATACGGATTCTCCTTCACTTCTTCATTAATAAACGAATGTTCTAATGAAAATATATCACTTTCATTCGTTTTTGTTCAATGTCTTTTGCCGAGAATCCGAACGACGAACACTTCTGGGCAAAATCCTTTTAAACCGTTATAGATTCGGTACGCTTTTTGCTCGTGTTCAATCAACGCAAAGACAGTCGGTCCACTTCCACTCATGAGAACACCTTCCGCCCCGCAATGACGCATCGTCTCTTTGATTTGTTTTACTTCCGGGTGAAGTTTGAGCGTCACACTTTCGAGCGAATTCCCGAGGTTTTCACAAATTCCGTGAAAATCTTTCTGATGAATCGCTTCCACCATAGCCTCAGTGTTTGGATGATGGACCTCATCCATACGCACAGCCCGATACACATCTGCGGTTGAGACCCCGATTTTTGGTTTGCCGAGCACAACGTAACACGGTGGCGGCGCCGGAATCATTTCTAACCGTTCTCCACGCCCTCGGGCAATCGCCGTCCCCCCGATGACACAAAATGACACGTCAGACCCGATTTCCGCACCGAGCTCCGCTAGTTCCTCTAATGACAAGTTCAATGAGAACAGTTCGTTCATCCCGCGAAGCGTTGCCGCTGCATCACTCGATCCACCGGCAAGACCAGCAGCTACAGGAATTTGTTTATCGAGCACAATCTCGATACCTTGTTGAATATTAAAACGCTCACGCAACAACTCCGCTGCCCGATATGCTAAATTTCGATGATCATTCGGCACATAGGCATGTTCCGATTGAATCCGAATCTCATCCGATTCTAGAACTGTCAACTCCAAACGGTCTGCTAAGTCGACTGTCGTCATTATCATTTCTACTTCATGATAGCCGTCCGAACGCTTTCCGAGAACATCGAGCGTCAAATTAATTTTTGCCGGCGCTTTCACACTAATCGTGCGCATCACGTTCACCCTTCCCATTTGTCTCCTGTTCGACATTGTACCGTAAACAGGCGCACAAAAAAAGAAGCAGCTGCCAATGCATCCGCCCCTCATTTATAAATCAATTGCCGAATTCAATTTTAACTGTATCCGTTAGGACATCAGCGTAGCTATACGAGACACGCTCAACATTGTGCAACTCTTCGTCTAATTTCACAACGAAGACCGCAGGATATGTCTCAACGAGCGTTCCAAACCGAGTAACGACTTTCTTACGACCGCCGTTTGCTTTCAACGTCAATCGTTCACCAACATGCGATTCGAGTTTCTGTCTGATTTCTTGTAACGTTTTTGGCATACGCTTCACCTCACTGTTACAAGTATAGCATATTTAAATATGAAAATAAAGATTTATATTATAACGACTAGTTTTAAGGTCGTCAACTATTTTTAAGTGGTAAAATTGTGTCAGATAATCGTGCGAATTCTTCTAGGCTCAACGTTTCTCCTCGACGCTTTGGATCGATTCCCGCCTCATGAAGTGAGCGTTCGAGTTCGACTTTATGTTCTTTTCCAATATAGTTTGTCAAGTTGTTCAGAATGGTTTTACGACGTTGTGCGAAGCTTGCACGCGCGACATCAAAGAAGAAGGCTTCGTCCTTCACCTGTACAGCCGGGTCCTTGCGCATTCGAAGCGTGATGACGGCCGAATCGACGTTCGGCGCTGGAATGAATACGTTTTTCGGAACGATAAAACTGACTTCCGTCTCCGCATAGTACTGAATCGCAATCGATAGTGAACCGTATGCCTTCGTTCCAGGTTTTGCACCAATCCGTTCTGCCACCTCTTTTTGAATCATCATGACGAGTGAACGGAATTTCACACCACTCTCGAGCAATCGCATGATGATCGGTGTTGTAACGTAGTAGGGCAAGTTTGCGACAACGGATATATCTTCAATACCTTCATTTAAAAATTCCTGCTCGACGATTTCACGTAAATTTAATTCTAAAGCATCCCCATGAATCACTTTCACGTGCGGATACGGTGACATCGTATCTTCGAGAATCGGTAAAAGACGTTGGTCAATCTCAAGCGCCACGACTTTTTGGGCGCGCTTGGCCGACTGCTCCGTTAGCGAACCGATCCCGGGACCAATCTCGAGTACTCCGCTTGATTCACTCAGTTCTGCTGCACCGACAATCTTACTTAAAATATTTAAATCGATTAAAAAGTTTTGACCTAGCGATTTTTTGAATGAAAAACCGTGGCGCTCTAAAATTGATTTCGTTCGTTGGATTGTTGCAATGTCTTTCAACCCTGTTCCTCCTCTAATTGAGCAAGTGCCTGCTCCCACTCTTCAATCGTGACGCCGAGCGCCTCGACCCGTTTGACAAATTGTTTGGCGTTCGGCTCACCGATGCGAAGCAGTACGCCGAGCCGTTTCCGACGCGTCGCAGCCGCTGTACCTCCGATTAAATCAGCCTCTAACACCATCTTCCGTGTAACGATCGGTTGATCTGTTTCGACACGCGGTTCAAATACCGAACGCAAGACGCGACGAATCGACTCAGGACTCGCGTGTTCTACACCAATTTTCCCACGTTTGTCCTTTGCCTCGGCACGAGGCAGGTGGGCATGCTTACACCCTTTGACCCGCTCCTCGACGATTGCTCGAATCCGGTCCCCCGGGTAATCGGGGTCCGTCAAAATGATGACCCCCCGTTTTTCTTGTGCACGACGAATTCGTTCAATCGTCTGATCAGACACGGCAGAGCCGTTCGTCTCAATCGTATCGACATCGAATACCTCTTGAAGTCGCGCCGTATCGTCACGCCCCTCTACGACGATGATTTCTTGTATTTTCTCACGCATTGTCTGATCCTTCTTTCTCTTCTTCTTGTTTCGGAATCACCCAGATGGTGAGCGGCTTACGACCAAACGTCACGGCCTCTTCCTTTTCATCCATCATGATGTCGATTTTTTGGCCTTTGATCGCACTTCCTGTATCAAGGGCAATCGCCATACCAATCCCTTCAACGTATACGCGGGTCCCGAGTGGAATGATAGCAGGGTCAACCGCTATAATCCGCATTCCTTCAAACAGTATCGTATCCGTCACATCATATCCACTTCTTGTCAGCACGCGCCCGTTATATGTCACCGTATCTTCCGGATTGTTCGTATAAGCGGTCGCTTCTACAAGCAATTGTTTCGCAGATGAGAAATCTAACACGTCATCCGTTTTGGGCGCCTCAACAATCTCCACTTCGGCTTCCGGTATAAACGGGCTCGATTCATCCGCAGTCGTCGGCTCGGTAGTCGATTCCACGACTTCCTTCGTTCCCACTTTGATAATCTGCGGCGTCGTTTTACGCAACGTTTCCACTTCCGTTTTCGTACGATTTGTAATTGTACCATTTTCCACAGTAAGTGCATACCTTGTCCGTTCAAGTCCAGGAACCCCGACTTGTACCGTTTGCTTCACACCTTCGTCGAGCGTCTCATCCTCTTCCTCAACCACCTCAAACGGGATCAACTGGCTCTCATATTGAACAACGTCACGATTCGTGTTGACCGTAATCGTCAATCCTTCACGAATGGATGTCGAGAGGGCTGGTATGACCGTGTCACTTTCCGTCACATCGATGTTCTCTTCTGTTAACAGTTGTTTAACGTCTGTTGCCATCGTGTAGATTGTCAACGCATCTTGCCCGACAATCAAATTCACCGCAACAACCGGTTGATAACGAATCGTCATCCCATTCGTCACCGGTGTACGCACGGACGGATATACGGTGTCTCCATCCCGCACGGTCACTCCGTAACGCAACAACACGTCCTCCACGGTCCTTTCGCGCGTTTGAATCGACTCGATTTGTCCATACCCAATTTGAAGTGACACCTCATGTGAACGCTCAATCCGGATCAGACGGTCTTCCGGTACATCCCCACTCAGTGCTGGTGTGACGTAATCCGTCTCATCTAACGTGATGTTTAATTCTTCAAGCACCTCGAGAACGGAATCTGCCCTTGTCTCATGCTCAATCACGACACCGTCATCGACGACCTTGATTACTTCAGGCTGTAGCATGACATACGCCACAGAAGCGGTCACGATAACACCTATACTAGCTAGCACACGTTTAATCATGGAAGTCGAAACAGCTTCTTCGCGTTAGCTGTCGTCGCTTCTGCCAGTTCATCGAATGCCATGTCTCGAAGTGACGCAATCTCTTCCGCTACATATTTAACGTATGCCGGTTCGTTCCGTTTTCCACGGAACGGGGTCGGGGTCAAGTACGGGCAGTCCGTCTCGACAAGCAGACGATCAAGTGGTACTTCTTGCGCCACTACCTTCGGAACCTTCGCATTTTTAAACGTGACCGGCCCTCCCAATGAAATATAAAAGTTCAAATCTAAGCAGCGAGGCAAGAGTTCAACGGACATGCTATAACTATGGAACACACCACCGACTTCCTCGGCATGCTCTTCTTCCAAAATATCGAGCACATCAGCCGTCGCTTCTCGATTATGAATGACAATTGGCATATTAGTCCGCTTTGCGATGGCAATTTGTTGGCGGAAGAGACGCTGTTGCACGTCTCTCGGCGACTTGTCCCAGTGATAGTCGAGACCGATTTCACCGAGTGCCATCACTTTCGGATGACTCATAAGTGCTTCAATCCGTGCCAAATCCGCATTTTTACAATCAATCGCATCGACCGGATGCCACCCCACAATGGCATAGATGTCTTCATGCGCTTCTGCCAACTCGATTGCCCGATCGATGGTCGGCGTATCAAATCCGACGACAAGTAGCGGAGATACTCCTGCTTCTCTCGCCCGCTCGATTGTCTCTCCCACATCCTCGTTGAACTGTTCTGCATTGATGTGCGTGTGTGTATCAATCAACATCTTGTTTCCTCCTTAGAAAAAGAGAGGGAGACCGCGGTCTCCCCCATTCCATTATTTGACGATGGCACCGTTCGGCATCTGGTCTGACACCGTTGCGAGTTCTAGCTTTCCATCACGATCTGCCGCTAAAATCATCCCTTGAGACAGTTCTCCCCGAAGTTTGACCGGTTTCAAGTTTGCGACAACGATGACTTTCTTGCCAACCAAATCTTCAGGGGCATACCATTCAGCAATACCAGACACGATTTGACGCGTCTCTTTCCCGAGGTCGACTTGAAGTTTCAACAGTTTCTTCGCTTTTTTAATCTTATCGGCTTCCACGATTTGACCTACACGGAATTCGACCTGATCAAAGACATCAATCGTGATTTCAGGACGAACGTCTTCATCGACTTCTTCCACTGACGCCGTTTCCGTTTCTTCAATCCGTGCTTTTGATGCTTGACGCATCATTTCTTGGATTGCATCCACTTCTTCCTTCACATCACGACGTGGGAAAATTGGCGTCCCGTCCGTCACAACCGCATTGTTAAAGTCCGCGAATGTATCGAGTGCCTCCCAAGACATATCCTCTCCCTCGAGCCCGAGTTGACGGAACATTTCTTTCGGGGCACGTGTCATGAATGGTTGGATCATAACAGCCACGTGACGTAGAACGCCCGCAAGGTGTGTCATGACAGAAGCGAGTTCTTCACGCTTCGACTCATCTTTCACGAGAACCCACGGTTGTGTCTCATCAATGTATTTGTTCGCACGGCTGACGAGCTGCCAAATATTTGTGAGTGCGACCGAAAATTCCATGTGCTCTATGGCTTCTTCCGTTTTGCGTGTCGTTTCCTTCACCATATTTAACAGTTCCGCATCGAACGCTGTGACATTACCGTTATAGGCCGGAATGTTTCCGTCGAAGTACTTCTTAATCATCGCAACGGTGCGATTCAATAAGTTCCCGAGGTCATTTGCCAAATCGAAGTTCAAACGGTCAACAAACGCTTCCGGAGTGAACGTGCCATCCGCTCCGAACGGCACTTCGCGAAGAAGATAGTAACGGACAGAGTCGAGCCCATAGCGGTCAATCAATGGAATCGGATCGACCACGTTTCCTTTTGATTTCGACATCTTTCCATCTTTCATAAGCAGCCACCCGTGCGCAAACACTTGCTTCGGTAACGGGAGGTCAAGCGCCATTAAGAGAGCTGGCCAAATAATCGTATGGAAACGGACGATTTCTTTTCCGACTAAATGGACATCTGCTGGCCAATAGCGGTTGAAGAGCTCGTCATTGTCTGTCCCATACCCGAGTGACGAAATATAGTTCGTGAGCGCATCGACCCATACGTAAACGACGTGTTTCGGGTTCGATGGGACTTGTACGCCCCAATCAAATGTAGTACGCGAAACTGCCAAATCTTGGAGTCCCGGTTTCAAGAAGTTATTGATCATCTCGGTTTTACGAGATTCCGGCAAAATAAACTCAGGATGTGACTCAAAATATTCAATCAAGCGATCCGCGTATTTGCTAAGACGGAAAAAGTAGCACTCTTCGCGCACAAGCTCGACTGGATGCCCGCTGTCAGGGCTTTTTCCATCAACGAGTTGTGACTCTGTGTAGTACGTCTCATCCGGAACTGAATACCATCCTTCATACTCACCAAGATAGATGTCCCCATTTTTAAGTAACGTCTCAAAAATATGTTCGACCACTTTCTTATGGCGGTCTTCTGTCGTACGAATGTAGTCATCGTACGAAATTTCAAGACGATCCCATAAAACTTTAATCTCTTCAACGACTTCATCAACGAAAGCCTGTGGCGTCACGCCTGCTTCTTTCGCTTTTTCTTGAATTTTTTGCCCATGTTCATCCGTTCCTGTCAAATAACGGACGTCAAATCCTTTTAAGCGTTTGTAGCGCGCAACCGCATCACCTGCTACCGTGGTATATGCGTGACCGATGTGCAATTTCGCACTCGGATAATAAATTGGGGTTGTAATATAAAAAGTTGGCTTCGCCATGATTTATTCTCCATCCTTTCGACATATGCAATTTCCATTATACACGGTTCGACAAAAGAATTTCCAAACCTAATTGTTTGGAATTTTTTTGCGTTTTCTTCGTCATAAATGTTCCAAAAATACCCTTTCTTTGTTTCAAGTTCAAACTATCGGGGAAATTTAGGTATATATCGTTCTCAATTCGACAAAATTCGAAAATTTACTTTTCCAGATAGTAAGCAGTTGACTGCAATTGGAAAGTTTAGTATGCTTTTTGCTGTAGTCACATTGTCGAATTTTGACGATTCATGTCACCACGAGATTTCGACACCATTGGAGGAGGAAACACAAATGAAATCTACAGGTATTGTACGTAAGGTTGATGAACTTGGTCGTGTCGTTATTCCAATCGAATTGCGCCGTACACTCGGAATTGCAGAGAAAGATGCTCTCGAGATTTACGTCGACAACGATCAAATCGTTTTGAAAAAATATAAGCCGAACATGACTTGCCAAGTTACAGGCGAAGTATCGGACGATAACTTCAAATTGGCAGACGGCAAACTCATCTTGTCACCAGAAGGTGCACAACGTGTTCTCGTTGAATTGAAGAACATGCTCGAAAACTACTACAGCGAAGAGTAAGCAAGGATTTCCTTGCTTACTCTTTTTTATGCAGTTGATGGTATGCATCATATACATCGTTGCGGGATTCCCCACGGTCTTTCGCCGTCTGTTTGATTGCTGCATTTGGTTTTAATCCTTCTTCCACATAATGAACTACGTGTTCATACACAGAAAGTGATTCCCACCACGTAGTTGTAGGGGCCGCTTCTGTCGCGCCGCTCACAAGGACGACAAACTCCCCACGAACTTCGCCTTCACACCATTGCAACGCTTCATCTATCGTCCCTCTCAAAAACTCTTCGAACGTTTTTGTTAGTTCTCGACCTAATACGATTTGTCGGTTCCCGAACACTTGTCGAATCGCCGTTAACATCTCTTTCAATCGATGAGGGGCCTCATAAAAAATGATGGTTCCCGGCTCATATTGAACCGATTCTAATACATCAATCCGATCTTTCTTTTTTCGCGGTAAAAAGCCATAATAGAGAAATCGCTCGGTCGCAAGACCGGATGCGACGAGTGCAGTGAGCGCTGCATTGGCACCTGGTAAGACGACAACTGGAATGCTTGCCTCAATGGCTAATCGTACGAGATCACTCCCAGGATCTGAAATACCAGGCATTCCAGCATCTGAGACGACGGCAATCGACTTCCCAGCAACTAGGTCCTCGATAAGCCTTGTCCCACTCACATCTTTGTTGTGCTCATGGTAGCTAACCAGTTTTGTCATAATTTCAAAATGGCGACAAAGTTTCATTGTTTGACGTGTGTCTTCTGCTGCGATTAAATCGACTTCCTGAAGTATCCGTACCGCTCGATACGTCATGTCCTCCAAGTTCCCAATTGGTGTCGGTACGATATACAACGTCGGTTGTTCAGTTTGATAACTCTTCTGTGAATTCATTGGTCGTCCCCTCCATCAGTTGCTCTTTTTGTGCGCGGTTCAATTGCTTAATGGACCATTCGTATTGCATGGCCTCTCGCTTCGTCTCAAACGATTGTACATATCGAAGTCGGACAGGCAGTCGCGCTTTCGTATACTTCGCACCTTTCCCGCCATTATGGGCAAGAAGTCGCTTTTCCACGTCTGTCGTGTAGCCCGTGTAGTACGTTCCATCACCGCATTCCAAGATATACGTATAGTGTTTAGGCATCGAGAATCGCTCGCATCGCTTCTGTATACGTATCGTCATCTTCATATACAACAAATGGCGGTAAAATTTTAAGACCTGCTTTTCCATCTTTCGATCCCTCGATTAATAAGGTATTCGCCTCGCGTCCCGCTTTCGGGTAAACGAGTTGCATTCGTTTTGGTTCAATTCGATACGCACGCATCAACGTCAGGATATCCAGTAAACGTTCTGGCCGATGCACGAACGCCACTTTCCCTCCTGGTTTGACGAGTTGACTGGCTGTTTTAACGCAATCTTCCAATGTACACAATACCTCATGGCGCGCAATCGTATGATGCTCATTCTGATTCCGCAGAGAAGTATCATTTGCCAAAAAATAGGGAGGATTACATGTCACCACGTCATATCGCGCATGTCCAAGCTGTGTCGCTACCGTTTTCACATCGCCCTCCACCACTCGAATCCGCTCTTCGAGACGGTTGACCGCCATGCTTCGATTCGCCATATCGACTAACTTCGATTGAATCTCCACGCCTGTAATCGTCCCTTTTGTACGATATGACAAAAAGAGTGGGATTGCTCCGGTACCGGCACACAAATCGACCAACTGACCTTTTTGAATCGGTACCCACACAAACTCTGCAAGCAGTACCGCATCTAATGAAAATGAGAACACATCATCACTCTGAATGATTTTACCTGGACGTCCGAGTAAATCATCGAGGCGTTCTCCATCTTTTACCGTTACCATCATTTCCTCCTTCTACAAAAGAAAGGCGATGGATAGGGAACCCCTATCTATCGCCCCGTATTAATGTTTATTGAGCATCGACAAACAGAAGAGACAGTCCCCATCTTTTCGTACCTGTCCGTAATGGAGGTTACAAATATGGAAGCCTTCTTGATAAAGCGCAGCCAAGTTGTTCTGCCCTTTCCCCGACAATGCGATTTGTGAATCACCATTTGTCGTATCAACTTCTGCCAATTGTTCGACTTTTTCGCGCAAGTGATGATTCTCTAGATACATATGCTGATTCTCTTCAAGCAAATAAGCGAGCTGTTCTTTTAGCACGCCTAAGTGCTCCGTTAAGAGTTGCATCTGTTGCTCAATCGCATCTACACGCATCATCACTTCTTTTTTGTCCATTCTTTCCACTGCTCAGCACCCCATCACTGTTTTGACGGTTTTCGTTTAATCGCACCCACCTCAACGAGTTCATCAATTGTATATGTGACGACTCGCGTCCGATCGTGGAGCTCAACTTGAATGAGTTGGTCCAAAATATTGAGACCGATTACCCGACCATCACCTTCTGGAATTTTGATTCGCTTGCCGACGTCTGGTAAATCACGTTTCAATTCTTCGTATGTGTCATTCTCATATTTTAAGCAGCACATCAGACGACCACATACCCCAGAAATCTTGTTCGGATTTAACGAGAGATTCTGATCTTTAGCCATTTTGATGGAGACAGGTTCAAACTCCCCAAGAAATGACGAACAACAAAGAACTCGACCACATGGTCCTATCCCGCTTAGTAACTTCGCTTCGTCACGAACACCGATTTGTCGGAGTTCGATCCGTGTTCGAAACACACTAGCCAAGTCTTTTACCAACTCTCGAAAATCGACGCGACCCTCGGCAGTAAAATAAAAGATTACTTTATTACGATCAAATGTATACTCAACATCGACTAGTTTCATATCTAGTTGATGCTCTCGAATTTTTTCTTCACAGACGGCGTGAGCATCAACGGCTGCCAGTCGATTATCGCGTACGATATCTGCATCCTTTTGGTCAGCGACACGAAGGATTGTCTTCAACGGCATAACAACCTCGTCTTCGCCGAGCTGTTTATCGACTTGGACAACTTCACCGTACTCAATTCCACGTACCGTTTCAACGATGACATGGTTCCCGCGTTTAAGCGTTGCATCGCCTGGTGAAAAGTAATAGATTTTTCCCGCTTCTTTAAAACGGACTCCAACTACTTCAAGCACACGCTTCTATCCTTTCTGCAAATCGAACGAAAGTCGTTCGAACGTTAATTGAGGATTGACGTTTGCCTCGAGTCGTCGAATGGCCGCATGCACACTTTCAATCGCATGTGTGAGTTTAGAGACAGATCGATTTTGGATAAATGCGTTGTATAAAGCAACCTCATTCTTAAATAGCTTCGGAGCATACGTATCTCGCACTTTTAAATGGAGTGCCTCCTCTAGCCAGTGTTCGAATAACTCAAGGCCAACCCGTAACTCATTTCGTCCTTTGAAATGTCCTAACCATTTTTCTTGTGCAAACAAGAGCAACTCTTGAGGTCGTTTCGTCAATACTTCAATTAATTGTACCACTAGCCCGTACGCCTGTACAAACCACTCCTGTCCAAGTGCTTCTTTCGCATCATCCCATTTTGGGTAAACGGTTAAGGCAAGGTATGCCAAATCATATGTGCAAGACAGTTCTTCCGACATGGTTTGTGCCAATTGCGCACGGTCGATTGGGCGAAAAGCGAGTTGTTGAGCGCGCGAACGAATCGTCGGAAGGAGTAGATGAGGTTGTGTCGTTACTAAAATAGCAAGCTTTCCGACACCCGGTTCTTCAAAGAACTTCAATAGACTATTCGCGGCTTGAGTCGTCATCTTATGCGCTTGATGAATAACGTAAACTTGACGATCTCCTTCAGCTCCTCGTAACGACAAGTCACTGAGCAATTGCTGAATTTGCTCTTTTTTAATGCTGGCTCCATCCGGCTCTACTTCGATGTAGTCCACGATGTTTTTTGAATCCATACGTCGACAGTTTCGACACAGTCCACACGGTTCAGCTCCTTGCGGGGTTTCACAAAATAACGCTTTCGCAAACAACGTAGCCGTGTCAATTAAGAATGGCTCATAGTCCCCCGAAAAGATGTACGCGTGGCCCACTTTATTTGAAACGATTGAATTTTTTATGATTTGAGCCACCACTGTTTGGGACTCATGTAATTCCTGAAAACGCATATGCCCAACTCCCATTAAAACTGATGGAATCCTTCAATCGGCAAGACGAAAACAGTCGCACCTCCGACTTGTACTTCGACAGGGTAAGGAATATACGAATCGGCATGTCCCCCCATCGGTGAGATTGGCGTGATCATTTGATCACGACTCGAGCAATTTGATTGAATCACATCCATCAAATCATCGAGACGTTCTTGCGGAATCCCCATCATAAATGTTGTATTTCCTTCTTTTAAAAATCCACCTGTCGTGGCTAATTTCGTTGCGCGGAAATCTCGTTCAACTAATGCGTCGGACAAACGTGCGCTGTCCTTATCGTGTACGATTGCAATCACCATTTTCATCATCTTTTTACGCCTCCTTGTTGTAGTCGTTCGATTGTATAGTCAAGTACCTCATCTTGAATGCATTCAATCGATTGATCAGCGTCAATTCGAATGATACGTTCGGGGTACTGTTTGAGTAAAGTTTGGAATCCTTTGTAGACACGCTCATGGAAGGTCTGATCGCGACTTTCAATCCGGTCAAGTTGTCCACGATCTTTCATTCGTTCATTCGCTCTTTCCGGCCTCAAATCAAACAAAAATGTCAAATCGGGTGTTAAACCGTTTGTTGCCCACTCATTCAGTGACCGAATCTGATCGAGGTCATACTGTAAGCCATATCCTTGATAGGCGATAGATGCATCGATGAATCGATCACAAAGCACAATCGCACCTCTCTCTAATGCAGGACGGATTACTTGTTCCACGTTTTGCGCTCTCGAAGCGGCGTAGAGCATCATCTCAACTCGTGGTGTCATCTCATGATGGTCCGGAGATAATAATACTTCCCGAATCTGGTTTCCGACAGTTGTTCCTCCAGGTTCACGGGTAACAACGATATCGTACCCTTTTTGCTTCAGGCTCTCGACTAATAATTGAAGTTGTGTGGATTTTCCTGATCCATCGGGTCCTTCAACTGTAATAAACATTCCGCTCACTTTTTAAAACTCCTCTACAATAACGTCAATTTGCTCTATCATAACATGCTTACCGGCTTGAAGCTTCCTCCCTAAAGAAATCCATTCCAGGAGTACACGGATTTTCTCTTCTGTAATTCGCTCTCCTTTCAAAATCCATGGGATGCCCGGCGGGTAAGGAATCACCGTCTCTGCTGAAATCGATCCGACAGCCTCTTTAAAGGATACACGGTGTATTGGCTCATCCCCTGCCATCATATACAGTTCAGATACCCGGTGTGTTGAAGGGAACGGGAAGATGGTTTCATCCTCATCGATTATTGGCACATGAGTCGCAGCCTTTTTCATCAATGTGACCCAGTGCTCAATTTCCTGTTTGTTTATTTCCCTTAATGGTAGACACAATAACACGTGGTCAACTGCAGCCAATTCGATGTCTATTCCAATTGATGCAAGGTGCTCACAAAAGACTAATCCATTTTTCGGGTATGTCATGATGGTCACTTTTGTGAAATCGTCCCCGACTTTTACCGAAAAACCTGCACGTTTCAATTCAAGCACGAAAGATACATGACTTTTCTGAATAGAAGACCATGCTTCATCCGTTAAACTTTCTAAATAGGAACGTGCATAATCCAATGAAGCCATAATAAGATAAGATGGACTCGATGTTTGAAAGGATGATAACGCATGTTTCAACTGAACTTCATCGATATCTTCTTTATAATGAATCCAAGCTCCCATCGTTAAGGCAGGTAACGTTTTATGTGCGGACTGTACCACCGCGCTCGCTCCTTCAAAGATTGCAGAACGCTGGGGCAACTGTGGGTGAATCAAATGAGCGCCATGTGCTTCATCGACAAGCAACGGAATGTTTAAATGAGACAAATAATCCGAAATTACACGAATGTCAGCCATATCTCCATAATACGTAGGAGACGTCAACATGACGGCCCGCCCTCCAGGGAATTCTTGAACGGCTTGTTCAATCGTTTCTAGCGTTACGACTGTTGGAATACCTGTACCACGCTCAATCATAGGCATTAATAAAACCGGTTTTAATCCTAACCATTCAATCGCGTTCCAAACAGACTTATGTGAGTTCCGTTGCACATATACGCGTTCCCCACGTTTTACCGTTGCCGCAAGCATACTCCAATTTCCAACGGTCGATCCGTTGACAAGCCATTTACTTTTACTCGCATACAGGTTACCTAGTGCTGTTTCAGCTTGCTCGATAATCCCGGAAGCATCGTGCAAATCATCTAAATGTGGTAATTCAGTCAGATCATAAGGCATGACTCTTGCGAATGCACTCGGTAATCCATCATTGCCCACCGTACCGTTGTGATGACCCGGTACATGAAAAGACACGCGACGTTCACGTACATGCTGTTCTAAAGTCTCTAGAAACGTAAAAGGGTTTTTCCGAGAAGGAGCCATTTGTTATTCCTCCTAAATTGTTGAATATTAAAAAAAAGACGATCAAGCGTATGCTTGATCGTCTTCTACGTTTGCCTGGCAACGTCCTATCCTCACAGGGGGAGATCCCCCAACTACTTTCGGCGCTGAGACGCTTAACTTCCGTGTTCGGCATGGGAACGGGTGTGGCCGTCTCGCTATCGCCACCAGACTTTTACAGGGCTTGTTCCCTGAAAACTGAGGATTCATCAACACAAACCATAGACTAGATCAAAGCCTCGACCGATTAGTATCATTCAGCTCCACGTGTCACCACGCTTCCACCCATGACCTATCTACCTCATCGTCTCTGAGGGGTCTTTCTTGATTGCTCAAAGGGAAATCTCATCTCGGAGGGGGCTTCATGCTTAGATGCTTTCAGCACTTATCCCGTCCGCACGTAGCTACCCAGCGATGCTCCTGGCGGAACAACTGGTACACCAGCGGTGCGTCCATCCCGGTCCTCTCGTACTAAGGACAGCTCTCCTCAAATTTCCTGCGCCCACGACGGATAGGGACCGAACTGTCTCACGACGTTCTGAACCCAGCTCGCGTACCGCTTTAATGGGCGAACAGCCCAACCCTTGGGACCTACTCCAGCCCCAGGATGCGATGAGCCGACATCGAGGTGCCAAACCTCCCCGTCGATGTGGACTCTTGGGGGAGATCAGCCTGTTATCCCCAGGGTAGCTTTTATCCGTTGAGCGATGGCCCTTCCATGCGGAACCACCGGATCACTAAGCCCGACTTTCGTCCCTGCTCGACTTGTAGGTCTCGCAGTCAAGCTCCCTTCTGCCTTTGCACTCTTCGAATGATTTCCAACCATTCTGAGGGAACCTTTGGGCGCCTCCGTTACTGTTTAGGAGGCGACCGCCCCAGTCAAACTACCCGCCTGACACGGTCCTCCAGCCGGATCACGGCTGCGAGTTAGAGACTCTATACGCAAAGGGTGGTATCCCAAGGGTGTCTCCACCGAAGCTGGCGCTCCGGCTTCACAGACTCCCACCTATCCTGTACATCGCGTACAAAGCCTCAATATCAGGCTGTAGTAAAGCTCCATGGGGTCTTTCCGTCCTGTCGCGGGTAACCTGCATCTTCACAGGTACTATGATTTCACCGGGTCTCTCGTTGAGACAGTGCCCAAATCGTTACGCCTTTCGTGCGGGTCGGAACTTACCCGACAAGGAATTTCGCTACC
>NZ_KK211189.1:437500-457087 GCF_000620845.1 Exiguobacterium marinum DSM 16307 | reverse complement strand
ATCACCCTCTCAGGTCGGCTATGCATCGTCGCCTTGGTGGGCCATTACCCCACCAACTAGCTAATGCACCGCAAAGCCATCCATGGGCGACGCCGGAGCGCCTTTCATCAGCGGACCATGCGGTCCGATGACACATCCGGTATTAGCCCCGATTTCTCGTGGTTATCCCAGACCTATGGGCAGGTTCTTTACGTGTTACTCACCCGTCCGCCGCTCATTCCACCGTCGTCCCCCCGAAGGGTTCGGAACGGCTTCCTGCGCTCGACTTGCATGTATTAGGCACGCCGCCAGCGTTCGTCCTGAGCCAGGATCAAACTCTCCAAAGAATTTGATATAGCTCTTAAATTGACGAAGCTTGCGCTTCATTCAAAAATTGTAAAACTTTTTTTGCCTCATCGTTCAGTTTTCAAAGTTCGTCTGTCGCTCTTGGCGACTTAAATATCTTATCAAGCGAGGGACAAAACGTCAACCACTTTTAAAAATATTTTTTATTTCTTGTCGCTTATCTCGGCGACGTCTATTAATATATCAATAAAATATTAAGTGTGCAACCTTTTTTATAAAAAAGATTATTTTTTTTATAAACATGCATTCAAGTTATTTTGCGCTTATTTTTTTCTTCATTATATAAGGCTAAAATTCAACTATTCCTATCTACGTTTTACTTTGAAGTTCAAAATTCCGAATTCATCCTCTTTCGTCCGAAGCGCGAGCCACTTCCCGTTTGCTCTCCGCTTGGAAATGTGAGCATTCTCTCACTGTAAAGATACAAAAAGGCGAGCCACTGGCTTCGCCTTATGAACGGAGGGATGATAAAGACACGTTTCGCTTTTTCGCTTCTTTCAAATAAAAGAAGTAAAGAGTTTCAGCTTGTTTTACCTGGGCAGCTAACTCTCCCGTGTCTTCAATGCTGACTTCAAGCATTCGACGTTTCGATTCAAACTTAGCCTTTGCTTCTAGTAACTCAGTCAGTAGTCGCTGATCGTAGTCATCTCTTAACGACTTACGAAACCAATTCATAGTTCTCTTCTACCTTCCATCGCCCGAGACAACGTTACTTCATCCGCATACTCTAAATCTCCACCAACCGGCAATCCATGTGCAAGACGCGTCACGCGAATTCCCGTCGGTTTAAGTAGTCGCGATAAATACATCGAGGTCGCTTCCCCTTCAATGTTTGGATTGGTTGCTAAAATCACTTCTTGAATCGCTTCATTCTCTTGCAAGCGTGTCAGCAAGCTTGAAACGTTAATATCCTCTGGACCAATTCCTTCCATTGGACTAATAGCTCCATGGAGAACATGATACTTCCCTCTGTACTCTCTCATCTTCTCCATCGCAATTACGTCTCTTGAGTCTTGGACCACACAAACTACTGTCTCATCCCGATGTGAGTCTTTACAAATTGCGCATGGATCCACATCTGTAATATGACCACATACGGTGCAATATTTAATATCCCGTTTCGCACTGACGAGAGCCTTTGCAAATGTTAACACATCGTCTTCTTCCATATCTAAAATATGAAACGCTAAACGCACCGCGGTTTTCGGACCAATCCCAGGTAACTTCGTAAAACTCTCAATCAATCGCCCAATGGCTTCAGGGTATTGCAACTCGCATCGATCCTTTCTTCACTTAAAAGCCTGGGAGATTCATCCCTTGTGTGAAACGTCCCATCTTGTCATTCACAAGTTGATCCGCTTGCTTCATCGCATCATTAATCGCTGCTAAGACAAGGTCTTGTAGCATATCAACGTCGTCCGGATCGACGACGTCTTCTGCAATGATGACATCTAAGACTTCTTTATGACCGCTTACGACAACTTTCACCATGCCGCCTCCTGCAGTTCCCTCAACGGACATATCTTTCAATTCTTCTTGAGCTTTCGCCATATCTTTTTGCATTTTTTGCATTTGTTTCATCATGTTATTCATATTTCCCATTCCACGCATTCAGAGCGCCTCCCTTATGTCTCTTCAATTTCAACGACATCGCCAAATCGTTCCATCGCTTGTGCAACTAACGGATCCTCAGTTTCCGGTTCTTCGACTTGTTCTGTTCGTTCTGCTTGTTTTTGAAGGATGAACTCATTCTTCAATTCATTCCAATCCGTTTCAAGCACCGCCATGATTTCACGACGAATCCCCGTAACTTCGAATAGTGCCTGTTCAATCACATCACGTGTACGACCATTTGAACTCACTTGTTCATAATGCCATGTCATTCCATCTTTAAATTGTACCAGTAAGGTGTCACTTGCACAAAGGACAGCCTCACTTTCATAGAAGAGTGCGAAAATCGGACCATCCTGTATCCGAATATTAGTCATGATGTCTCCCCAGCTGTCGCGAATCGCATTCAAGTGTTGACGTTCGGCCCGTTGCAAGAGTTGGCGAATCCGTTCTTTCGGCACTCGGATTTGAGTTCGTTTCGGGGTCGGTTTCTTCACTTCTTCGCTTGCTATGGTAGTTACACCATTTTTCTTCACTTCATTCAACTCGCGACTTAACTCACGCACTTGATCTTGTAATTGTGTCATTTGTTCACTGATTGTCCGACCTTGTTCCGCGATACGAATGAACGTTAATTCCACCAATACTTTTGGATGGTTCGATAACCTCATCTGTTGTTGGCAATCATTGAGCTCTTCAATCACTTGGAACAATTCGTCCGTTGACGTCGCTTCGACAAATTGACGAAACTCATCCGTCGGACGCGCCCGTTCTAATAAATCAGAAGCTTGCGGAGATGCTTTCAAAAGTAATGCATCCCGATGAACGAACACCAAGTCTTCGATAAAGCGTTTTAAGTCTTTCCCTTCACGCAACATCATTTCAAGGGTACTCAAAATCGAATTCAATTCTTTCCGCTGTAGACCATATGCCATTTCAAGTAGCATTTCGTCCGTCACAGCACCCGTCACTTCCAACACCGCTTCTTCCGTCAACCGACCATCACTAAATGCGAGCGCTTGATCGAGCAAGCTAAGAGCATCTCGCATGCCTCCGTCGGCAGCACGTGCAATCAACTTCAATGCTTCCGGATCATAGTCATGATTCTGATCATTCAAGATATATGCCATTCGTGTTTGAAGTTGACTCACTTCATGTCGTTTGACATCAAATCGCTGACAGCGAGAAATAATCGTCGCCGGAATTTTATGAGGTTCTGTCGTTGCCAAAATGAAAATCGCATGTGCCGGCGGTTCTTCGAGCGTTTTTAACAGCGCATTGAACGCACCGGTCGATAGCATATGCACTTCATCAATGATATATACTTTATAACGACCTTGCGACGGCGGGTATTTGACTTTATCTCGAATCTCCCGAATCTCATCAACCCCGTTATTCGATGCGGCATCGATTTCGAATACGTCCGGACTCGTACCTTCCGTGATGGCGATACACGTCGGACAGGTATTACATGGTTCACGTGTCGGCGCACTTTCACAGTTGATGGCCTTAGCAATGATTTTCGCCAAACTCGTCTTCCCCGTTCCACGCGGACCGGAAAACAGATATGCATGTGACATGCGTTCCTCTAATAAAGCATTTTGAATCGTGCGTGTGATATGGACTTGACCGACGACCTCCTGAAACGACTGAGGTCTGTATACCCGATATAACGCTTGATACGCCATGAGTTCGCCTCCTTCCCTAACTGTTCTTCTCTATCTCATCATACAAAAAAATCTACAGCCCTGGGGCCATAGATTGAAGTTATAAAATAAATCTGCCGCGCACCGATTTCTGAAAGCGCATCAACATGCGTTACTCATGCAGTTTGCTCAGCCCAAGCACCCCTGCGGCACACGGTACGTCACCACTTAAGGCTGCTTCCTTCCGGACCTGACCTGGTTCATGGGTGACCGTTGCGCAGGACTCAGACGTCAACGCCACTTACATAAGGCAGACCACACCAACGCGCTCCCTCGAATCGGGATTCAGTCTCGCTATAGCGGATTGCGAGTGACAGGGCACCGCTACCTCCCCACCTAGCACGGCAAATGGGTAAATGAAGTTATGCACTATCTCGAGTGCTATTACATTATACTGTTTAATCGATTGGGTTGCAACCTCTCTGATCGAGTCGTTCTTGTTTCTTCCTCTCTCGAAGCGCTCGGAAGAAATCTGTGAGGAGTTGGCCACATTCTTCTGCTAAAACATTTCCCGTTACTTCAGCTTGATGATTAAATCGGTCATCCTGTACTAAATTCATTAACGTTCCACAGCATCCGCCTTTTGGGTCATAGGCCCCGAAGATGACACGCTTGATTCGGGATAATACGATGGCTCCCGAACACATCGGACATGGCTCAAGGGTAACATATAACTCGCAATCTTCTAATCGCCAATTCCTTAACGTTTCGTTTGCCGTTTCGATTGCAATCATCTCGGCGTGTGCCGAAGCCAATCGATCTGTCTCACGACGGTTGTGCCCGGCCGCAATCACCTGGTCTCCCTTCACGATCACACAACCAATCGGCACCTCGCCAATGGCTTCTGCTTTCTTTGCTTCTTCGATGGCCAACTGCATAAATCGCTCATCACGTTCCATCGATTCACCTCATTTCTTATTTAAAACTATGAAAAAAAATGAAAATCAAATCCCTCGCCATATCACTCGTATTGTGTGCTAGAATGGAACTTGCACTTTGGATAATGGAGGATGACATCATATGTTTATAACGGTAGAAGGACCGATTGGTGTCGGGAAAACATCACTGGCCCATATCATCAGTCAGCATTTCTCGATGCAGATGCTGAATGAAATTGTAGAAGAAAACCCATTTCTCGGCAAGTTTTATGAAGATATCGAAGAATGGAGTTTCCAAACGGAAATGTTCTTCTTATGCAATCGATTCAAGCAGTTGGATGATATTCACAAACACCACTTGAGTCAGCAGCAATCCGTCGTTTCGGACTATCATATTTTCAAAAACTTGATTTTTGCTCATCGTTCGCTGAAACCAGCGCATTTGAATAAGTACGAGCAGATTTATAAGATTTTGACACATGATATGCCGAAACCTGATGTCGTCATTTACCTACACGCCAGCATTGAGACACTCATGAAACGCGTCGCTTTGCGCGGACGTGAAGTAGAAGAAAATATGTCTCGCGACTATCTTGAACAACTTGCTCACGACTATGAGACGTTCGTTGAATCGTATCGCGCGGCCCATCCAGAAGTGAAAATCCTCTCGTTCAGTGGGGATGAACTCGACTTTGTACACAATCCGGACGATTTGACTCATGTCCTGAAAACGATTGAGCGTGAACTAGAATTAACTAAAGGAGCCCATACAAAATGAAGCTGATTGATAAATACAACATCCCGAACGATACAATCATTACAATCGGTGGAATGGTTGGGATCGGGAAATCAACGATCACCAATTCGTTAGCCGATGCATTAAACTTCCGAACGTCCCTCGAAAAAGTAGATACAAACCCTTACCTCGATAAATTCTATCATGATTTCGAGCGGTGGAGCTTCCATCTTCAAATTTACTTCCTAGCTGAACGCTTCAAAGAACAGAAGAAAATCTTCCAATACGGCGGGGGCTTCATTCAAGACCGTTCAATCTATGAAGACACAGGCATCTTCGCAAAAATGCATTATGAAAAAGGAACGATGTCGCCAACAGACTATGAAACGTATTCAAGTTTGTTCGAGGCTATGGTATTAACACCCTTCTTCCCACACCCGGACCTATTGATCTACCTTGAAGGTTCGTTCGAACAAGTACTCGAACGCATCCAAATGCGCGGTCGCGAGATGGAGCAACAAACACCAATCGCTTATTGGGAAGAAATGTACGCACGCTACACAGAATGGATCAATAACTTCAACCTGTGTCCGGTATTACGCCTCTCAATCGAAGAGTATGACCTCATCAACGACCCAGACTCAGTTGAACTCATCCTTGAAAAAATTGAAAAGCAATTAACGGTTGCTCGCGAAGCAAAAGTTAGATAATCGATCGAAGGATTGCGCTAGCCAAAGCGTAATCCTTCTTTTTTTGTACATAAAAAAATCCACAGCTCCTATGTCTGTGGATACAAAAAATGCATCTGCCTCTGCAGATGCCCGATTGAAAGCGGAGTTGGTGGGATTCGAACCCACGCGAGCCTTGCGACTCCTAACGGATTTCGAGTCCGTCCCCTTCAGCCGGACTTGGGTACAACTCCAGGCCTAAAAAAGTGTAAAAAAAAGAAAGTGGAGGAGGTGGTGGGATTCGAACCCACGCAGGCTATTACACCCCTGACGGTTTTCAAGACCGTTCCCTTAAACCACTTGGGTACACCTCCAAAAGATATGAAATTGTCTGAGCCTCCAAAAAGAAAATGGAGGAGGTGGTGGGATTCGAACCCACGCAGGCTATTACACCCCTGACGGTTTTCAAGACCGTTCCCTTAAACCACTTGGGTACACCTCCAAAGCTCATATACAATTCGCAAGCAACAGTGTCGCTCGACATGATTTATAGTACCAACTGAAGAG
Organism: Exiguobacterium marinum DSM 16307; assembly: GCF_000620845.1. Classification (GTDB taxonomy): domain Bacteria; phylum Bacillota; class Bacilli; order Exiguobacteriales; family Exiguobacteriaceae; genus Exiguobacterium; species Exiguobacterium marinum. The sequence goes on along the minus strand of NZ_KK211189.1, from coordinate 450,576 downwards.
ACAGATGTCAAACCCTTTTGTGAAAAAACATTAAAAAAAATAAGCAGCCTCAAAATCGAGGCTGCTCTGCTATTTAGTTCGGCATTTCGATCTTTTCTTTCCCACCCATGTAAGGACGAAGGACTTTCGGAATCACGACCGAACCATCCGCTTGTTGATAGTTTTCTAGAATCGCTGCGACCGTCCGACCGACCGCCAATCCTGAACCGTTCAATGTATGCACGAACTCAGGTTTTGCGTTGATATCACGACGGAAACGAATGCCTGCACGACGTGCTTGGAAATCTTCAAAGTTTGAACAAGAAGAGATTTCACGATAGACTCCTTGCGCCGGCATCCATACTTCAATATCGTATTTCTTCGCGGCAGTAAATCCGAGGTCCGCTGTACACATGCTGAGCACTTGATACGGAAGTTCGAGACGCTTCAATACTTCTTCGGCATGCCCTGTCAACAACTCCAATTGCTCATAAGATTCTTCCGGTTTTACGAAACGGACGAGCTCGACTTTGTTGAATTGATGCTGACGAATCAACCCGCGTGTGTCACGTCCCGCTGAACCGGCTTCAGAACGAAAGTTAGCGCTATATGCTGTATACGCGATTGGAAGTTGCGTTTCCGGGAGAATTTCTTCACGGTGCATGTTCGTGACCGGTACTTCAGCTGTTGGAACGAGGAAGTAGTTCGTATCCGCTACTTTGAACGCATCTTCTTCAAATTTAGGAAGTTGACCGGTCCCCGTCATCGCATCCCGATTGACCATGTATGGTGGCAATATTTCAGAGTATCCGTGCTCGTCTGAATGAAGATCCATCATAAAGTTGATGAGAGCACGTTCTAAACGAGCGCCTAATCCTTTATAGAAAACGAAACGGCTTCCCGTTACTTTTCCGGCCCGTTCGACATCGACGATTTGAAGGTCTTCCATCACATCCCAATGTTGCTTTGGCTCGAAATCAAAATCAGGCTTCGTTCCGATTTCACGAATCGTCACGTTATCGTCCTCGTTCTCGCCGATTGGTGTTGATTCGTGCGGGATGTTCGGAATGCTGAGTAAAATCAAGTTAAGATCTGCCTCAACTTCTCGTAACTCTTCGTCTAACAGTTTGATTTCATCACCAAGGCGACGTGTCTCTAAGATTGGACCTTCAGCATCTTGTTTGTTTCGCTTCAATTCAGCGATTTGTTTTGTCGCTTCATTGCGCTTCGCTTTCTTCACTTCGACTTCGTTGATCAAATCACGGCGCTTCTCCTCTAACTGTGGGAAGCGGTCAAGGGCACTCAAGTCTTCGCCCCGATGAGCTAATTTTTCTTTAATTCCTTCAAAATCCTGTCGCAAACGTTTAATGTCTAACATTATTGTTCCTCCTTTTTCATATAAAAAAGGTGGCACGCCCCTTTCCCGTAGGAAAGGGACGAACCACCTTGGATCCGCGTTGCCACCCTCGTTGCCCAAGTACCTGAGCCACTCGATGCACGTAACGTGTGCAAACGTGACTTGTTTCCAAGTCAATGCTCCGAGGTCGATTCGGTTACGCCATCCCACTAGTTTGCACCAACCACTAGCTCTCTGTCAGTAGACGTACGTAACGTACTTATTCTCATCATCGCATCTGTCATTGAATTAATCTTACTTTACAACATCTCCACTTGTTCGACAAGACTGATTTTTCCAAGTGCGAGCCGGATTTGGTCGAGGAAATCTAAAAAGGCTCGCGTCATTCGCGTCAAGAACGAAGCGGTATCGATCGACTCCGCCGTAACAAGCGTCATCTTTGGAGGGGTCTCCCCTTCCAAATAACGTACATGCTCCGAAGAATCAATGGTGACCATTCCTGCTTGTGTATCGGGCTTGATCGGAGCCTTTAAATCCAACAGATCGTATTTCGGCTCCGGAACTGGCTTGCCTTTTTCGACCAGCACTTCAAAGTCATTCGTCGTCCGGATTGCTACTTGTTCCGTCTCGCCTTGAGAGACCGTTGCTGTTTTGGGGATGACTTCACCCGTCCTTAAAATCGGGGTCATGACAAAATCCGTATACGCATAGTCATGTAACGCTTTCGTCGCGGCGTACCGTCCATCATCAGATGTCGCACCAAGAACAATCGAAAGAACGGTACGCCCATCACGTGTGGAGACACCAACAAAACAGTACCCTGCCTCGTTCGTCGTCCCCGTCTTAAAGCCGAGCATCCCCGGATAAGCGAGGTCACGGTCAGCGAGCATTCGATTTGTCGCGTCAAACCGAATGCCGTCGACATCCACGTATGCCCGCTTCGTCACGTCGAGTACTTCCGGATACGTCGTCAAATACGCAATCGCGAGCTTCATCAAATCCTTGGCGGACGTCAAATTGTCTCCTGGTAGACCTGCGGATTCTGAATCAAGTCCTGAGGCATTCGCGAACGTCGTTTGAGTCATACCCAATTCATCAGCCCGGCGATTCATCTCTTTGACGAACGCCTCCTCTGAACCAGATACGGCTTCCCCGAGCGTTACGGCTGCTTCGTTCGCTGAACGAATCAACGCGGCATCGTATAACTCTTTGACGGTATATGGTTTATTTAATAGTGGGATTCGTGCCAACCCTGGCTTTCTCGTCAAAGCCAAAGCAGCATCGCTCGGTATGATTTCTTGTTTCCAACTGAGCTCCCCTGCTTCAATCGCCTCACGCGTCAAAAATGCTGTCATCAGCTTCGTGATTGAGGCCGGCTGAAGCATCGAATCTTCTTGTTTAGCAAATAGAACTTGTCCTGTTGTCACGTCAACAAGCATCGCGCTTGCCGCATCCACTTTCGGTGCGGCCGCAGAGGCAGCCGAGGGCAAGATGGTCTGCACGACGAATATGACCGTGAGCAATATCATGAAATAACGGGCTTTCACATCGTTTCCCCTTTCTGTACGCTTCTTTTTTCAGTGTAACAAAAAATAAGTTTGAAGGACCTCTTTTTTGTGAGGTCTCTCAAACTTATACGTGTTGGGTCTGATTCGCTTTGACCATCTCGATAAAATAGCGATGTAACGATAAGTCATCCGTTAATTCTGGATGAAAAGAACAGGCAAGATACTGTTTGTAACGAACCGCTACAATCGCTTCCTCGACTTCAGCGAGCACATCCACTTCCGGTTCGACCCGTTCCACTTGAGGGGCACGGATAAAGACCGCTTCAACCGGATCTTCGATTCCTTTCACAGGAAGATCGACTTCGAAACTGTCGACCTGACGTCCAAACGCATTGCGTTTCACCGTCATCGGAATTTTCTTTAAGTGCGCATCATATCCTTCGACTTCGTTTGCGAGAAGAATCATGCCGGCACACGTGCCGAACATCGGTAACGTCTCCATCTCTCGAAGTGGTTCGAGCAGCCCGTAACGGTCGAGCAATCGTCGCATCGCCGTACTCTCTCCCCCTGGTAATACGAGTCCATCAATCGCTTGCAAATCTTCTACCGAGCGGACTACTACGGTTTGGGTGCCGAGCGTTTCGAGCATGCGAACATGCTCACGAATCGCGCCTTGCATCCCTAATACGCCAATCGTCACCATCTTACCAGCCTCTTGGTGCCATAAGTTCTTCTTCTTTGAGCGTGCGGACGTCGAGTCCTTTCATCGCTTCACCTAGTCCTTTTGACAAGTGTGCGATTCGCTCATAGTCGTCATGGTATGTCGTCGCTTCTACGATGGCACGTGCGAATTTTTCTGGGTTCTCCGCTTTGAAGATACCTGATCCGACGAAGACCCCGTCTGCTCCGAGATGCATCATCAATGCCGCATCCGCTGGTGTCGCGATTCCACCCGCCGCAAAGTTAACGACTGGGAGACGACCCGCTTCACGGATTTGCATCAATACTTCAAACGGTGCACCGAGGTCGCGTGCCTCTGTCATGACTTCATCCACGCTCATCGACAAGAGACGCTTCACTTGCGCTTGTACTGTACGCATGTGACGAACCGCTTCGACGATGTTTCCTGTTCCGGGCTCCCCTTTTGTACGAATCATCGCCGCACCTTCGCCGATGCGACGGGCTGCTTCACCGAGGTCGCGTGCTCCACATACGAACGGTGCCGTATAGTCGCGCTTGTACAAGTGGAACTCTTCGTCGGCTGGTGTCAACACTTCGCTCTCGTCAATGAAGTCGACTCCCATCGATTCGAGGACACGTGCTTCAGCGATGTGCCCGATCCGGCATTTCGCCATAACCGGAACTGACACTGCGCCCATGACGTCTTCAATGATTGTTGGATCGGCCATACGGGCAACGCCACCCATTTTACGGATGTCCGATGGTACGCGTTCTAGTGCCATGACAGCCACAGCACCTGCAGCTTCAGCGATCTTCGCCTGTTCGGCGTTGATGACGTCCATGATGACGCCACCTTTTTGCATTTCTGCCATCCCGCGTTTTACTTTATCTGTCCCTACTTGTCTCTTTTCCATTGAAATCCCTCCATTGATTCGTGTTCTACTTGCTAGTATAAGTTGAATTGACTATATTGAAAGTGTCAGTTTCTTATTTTTTAAAGTGGTCAGTTCAAATAAAGGACTCTATTTTATTTATCACGAACCTGTTGAAGTATGGAGGAGGGATATGTATGTCAAACCGGGATCCGTTCGATGGAGGTCATCGTGCCTCATTTGGTACACCTGGGATCGTCTCGTTCTTAATCATCCTTGGCTTTATTCTTTACTTCTTGTTCGGTTCATAAAGAAAGGAACGTCACACTATGGATATGCTCACCTTTTCGCTTGATCAAGAATCGTCCATCCCGCTTTACGAACAATTGTATAAACACATTCGGGACGCTATCGTGGACGATACGTTAAAGACAGGTACCAAATTACCTTCCAAACGTAAACTCTCCCAATTTTTAGACGTGTCACAGACGACGGTCGAATTCGCATATGCCCAGTTACTCGCCGAAGGATATATCGAATCCATTCCTCGAAAGGGTTTTTACGTGTTGCCGCAAGAGGAACTGTACGTCCGGCGATCGAGTAGTACCATTACCCCAACCCCACCTCGGAAGACGTATACGTACGATGTCTCACCAAGTCAAATCGATACGACCGCCTTTCCATTCGAGCGTTGGAAACGACATGTCAAGCACGTCGTCGATGAAATACATCATGAGTTACTCGCCTTAGGACCAGTTCAAGGAGATCTCGAATTAAGACAAGAGATTGCGACCTATCTCTATCATTCACGAGGGGTCCAGTGCTCACCTGAACAAATTATCGTCGGTTCCGGAACGGAGCAACTGTTGCCACAACTGTTGGATCTATTACCTGAGTCGTCAATTTTCGGGATTGAAGATCCCGGTTATCCGCTCACTCGTCTCTTATTCGAACAACAAGGACGTACTTCAATCCCGATTCCGATAGATGAGAGCGGGGTTTGCGTGCACGAGCTCGAGCGTCAGGCAATCGATGCGTTATACGTGACCCCAGCCCATCAATTTCCGACAGGGACTGTCCTGTCTGTCAGTCGAAGGCAGCGCTTGTTAAACTGGGCGCTCGTTCATCAAACGTATATTATCGAAGACGATTACGATAGTGAATTCCGCTACAGTGGTAAGCCTATACCGTCTCTTCAAAGTATGGACCCGAACGAACGGGTTATTTACATCAGTACGTTTTCGAAATCGCTCATGCCCTCCCTTCGAATCGGCTACATGGTATTACCAACAACCCTTTTGAACCGTTATCGAGAGAGGCATCATTATTTCACCTGTAGCGTCCCTAGGTTCGAACAACATACGTTGTCCCTCTTCATGTCGAGCGGTGATTTTGAGAAACATTTGAATCGGATGCGAAAAATATACCGCCGCAAACTAGAGATTGTCCTCGCCTCCTTCCGCCCATTCGAACCGATTGTCACCGTGACCGGAGCGAGTGCCGGATTGCACGTCGTACTGACTGTCGCTACCGACCGGACAGAACAAGAGCTGAAGCAGTCTGCAGAATCTTCCGGAATCGCAATCAAATCGATGAGCGATTACCGCATCATACATCCGGACGAACAAAAACAGCTTCTATTCGGCTTTGCGCATTTGTCCGAATCAAGCTTACCGGATGTGATCGATCAATTAATGTATGCATGGAAAGTTTCGAAAGGAGGGACGTCATGAAGCGCTGGCTTCGATGGGTCATCGGAATATGCTTGATCGGTAGCGGAATTTTCTTTTTGACAAGTTCCGTTTGGAAAGATGTCATCGCCGATTCAACGAGTGAATATGTGATGGAACATATGGAACTACAAGACGAGGATGAATTTAACCCAAGTTATGATTTCAAATCCGTCACGCCGCTTTCATTGAAAGACGTCTTACAGGCGCGCAATCGATTTCATCATTTACCAACAATCGGTGTCATTTCAATTCCGGATGTTTCTTTGAAACTTCCAATCATTAAAGGATTGGATGACGAGAGTCTGGCTGTAGGCGCCGGAACGATGCATCCTGACCAGCAGATGGGCAAAGGGAACTATGCGCTCGCCGGTCACTATTTACAGCATGCGACCGCTCTATTCGGTCCCCTCCATGAAATCGAAATCGGGGCGACGATTTATCTTCAAGATGATACGCGAACGTACGAATACGTGGTCACTTCCCTTGAAACCGTCTCTCCTGAACGAGTCGATGTATTAGATGACACCTCAACCCCAACCATCACGTTAATCACGTGTACGTTTGATACGACAGAGCGCCTCATTGTAAAGGGAGAGCTCGTCACCACTTCCTCATGACCGTTTCTCCTCAATAAATAGGAGAAGCGGTTTATTGTTTTTCCAAAAACATATTGTTAGCGCTTTCAAATTCCGCTAAACTATTTTTGAAAACGTTTGCACAAAATAGTGCAAATCTATTTGACAGGAAGAGGTGCCTCATGAAGAAAAAAACTGCTCGTCAGGCTTCAACACTCATACTATCCGGTGCATTGCTCGTCCAAGCCGGCGTTCCGATGAACGCTTTGGCCGAACCGACGACTATGACAATCGATGGAACGAAGGCAGACTGGGCCTCCGTTACACCCCTTGCAACTTCCCCGGCCACGGGTTGGGAAGGTTTTGATATCGGCGACCTATACATACAAAACGACGCTCAACACCTTTATTTTTATGTGGATGCGAACAATGTCCCAAACTGGGGAGATAACGGACAATATATTAATATCGCCCTTCAAGTGAACGATGAAGACTCTGGGGTTTCTTCGAATCCACTTGGATATCCTTTCGATTTTAAAGAAGTCGACAAGGCACCTCAGTATCATATTCTCGTTCGTATTGATGGGGACGAGAACGTAAAAGAAGCCGCCCTCTATGAAGCCGGACAGGAGACGCCACTCTTACAATTGAATCAATTGAACGGATCCGCCTTCGCAGTCAATCGGACGAAAGGGTTTGAAGGAAAGGTCCCTCTCTCACTACTCGGGCTAAACAACGGAGACCGAGTCCGTGCCCTGACTGTATTGAGCGGGAACAACGCAGGTGAACATGGAGCGTTTGATACGATTCCAAGCAACGCGGCCAATCAACTATCCGACAGTTGGAACGTCGCCGCTAGCCCATCGACACAATCAGTTTATAGTGCTCCGTTCACGTTAAGCGGGGTGGAGACAATCGACCAGCTTGAAGTCGCTTCCGTGACCCCTGCTTCTTCAGCAACTGATATCGATGTATCTACTCCAATCACATGGACCTTCAATGAACCGGTCCGTCTTGATGCTGAAGCAGTTTCCCTACGGCAAGGTGAGACGCATGTCCCGGTTGACGTGACAATCAACGGTACGACTGTGACACTTCAACCGAAAGAGTCACTCGCTCTCAACACTTCATATACGGCTACCATTTCAGCGGGGGCTTTGACCGGTACGATTTCGAACACAACGCTCCCTGCATTGACGACTACGTTCAAGACGGCATCAAAACTCGCAGACCCGTGGGAAACGACTCGCTATATCGAGATGAAGTATGTCCGTGCGGATGGAGACTATACAGATTGGAACTTGTGGACGTGGAGCACTGGCAAGAAAGATGGACAAGTGGATCCGTATCGCATCACGGAGGACGGAGCGATCTTCCGAATCCCGGTCGGTCAGGACGCCACTAAAGTAGGGTTTGTGATCCGAAAAGGAACGGATTGGGCTGTGAAGGACACTTACGGAGAGGACAGATACGTCACGCTTGGAGAAGACCGTGTCACGAAAGTGAATGTCGAAAGTGGCAAAGGTGTCTTCCATCAAGTTCCGACAATCAACGGTCCAATGTACGGTACAGACGGAATCAGTTTCTTCTATCGTGACGTAGCACTCTATGAATCCGGAAAAATGAGTGAAATCGAGAAGGTCGCACTAAAAATCAATGGTGAAACCTATCCGATGACGTATGAGTCTGACAACGAATGGTTTCGTCACACAGTACGTTTGCCTGAAGGCGTTCATGACTACACGTATCTCGTCACAAAAGATGGGGTGACGACCGAAGTGAAAGATCCGTATTTCGAGGCGTCTCAAATCGAATATCGTCAACCGACCGTTAAGCTCACTTCTTCGGTTAGCCCGAAAGCAATCAGTTCCCGTGAAAATGCCGTCTTACAGGTAAAACCAACCTTGCCGAAAGGTGTAGCACTTCGAGAGCTATACATCGATGCACGCCCACTCGGAGGTCCTGAAAAGTTACACATTGACCGTGCGCTCAATGCCCAAACAATTGCGGTAAAGGATACCGTCAAACCAGGCAACAAAACACTTTCTGTCACAGCGATCGATCAATACGGAAACGTCCATCGCTCGAAGACCACCATCCGTGTCGTTCCGAAATCGATGAAAGAGAAGCAAGCATTTGATTGGGATGAGGCCCGTATCTACTTCATGCTGACCGACCGTTTCCACAACGGCGATTTGTCCAATGACAACCCGAACCGTGAATTCTACGATCAGGACCACCTCGAGTCTTATCACGGAGGTGATTTCGCAGGTGTCACGAAAAAACTCGATTATTTGGATGACCTAGGTATCAATACAATCTGGATTACACCGATTGTGGATAACATCGATTGGGATTTACGCTATGGAAAAGACGGGTCTCAATATGGCTATCACGGGTACTGGGCGAAAAACTTTGAAAAACTCGATGAACATCTCGGAGATATGGCCGCATTCCACAAATTGATTGACGAGGCACATAAACGCGGCATTAAAATCATGGTTGATGTCGTCTTGAACCATCCGGGTTACGGTATGGAACCCGGTGCGAGTTCATCCGTCACGAATTTCCCAACGGATACGGAACGTCAAGTGTTCGATGGCATGATCCGTGAAAATCCCGTCGACGGGGATGACCTCAAGATGTCCTTGTCCGGCCTTCCTGATTTCAAGACAGAAGAAGCCGCCGTCCGAGAGCAGTTGGTTAAATGGCAGACCGATTGGATTAAACGTTCGAAAACGAAAAGAGGAAACACGATCGATTACTTCCGTGTCGATACAGTCAAACATGTGGATTCAACGACGTGGAAGTCATTCAAAAATGAACTAACGACAATCAAACCGGATTTCAAACTCATCGGAGAGCATTATGGAGCAAGTATCAACAATACGGGTGGTTATTTGAGAAGTGGTCAAATGGACTCCTTGCTCGATTTTGACTTTAAATATCAGGCCGAGCAATTCGTGAACGGTAACATTGAGGATGTAGAAAGTGCACTTCAATACCGAAATAAACAACTATCGAATGAAGCGACTCTTGGACAATTCTTAAGCAGCCATGATGAAGATGGATTCCTCGTCTCACGCGCAGGTGGGGATACAGGAAAACAAATGGTCGCTGCAGCGCTTCAAATCACGGCCAAAGGTCAGCCCGTCATCTATTACGGAGAAGAGGTTGGCCAATCCGGGACACATGCGGGCGATATGGACAAAGGTGAATTTAACGAGAATCGTTATGATTTCGATTGGTCCCGTGTCAAAGGTGAAGGTAAAACGATGCATACGCATTACCAAAAACTATTGAATATCCGTGCAGACTATTCACACGTATTCAGTAAAGGAACACGTTCATCTGTCGCTGTGAGTGCTGCCTCTGGTTATTCAGTGTTTGAACGGAGCTATGGTAAACAATCTGTTCTTGTCGGATTGAACACGAAAGAGAAAGCGCAAACCGTTTCATTTAAGACGTCGTATAAGGCGAAGACTGTATTGATTGACCGTTATAGCGGCAAATCATATACCGTTCAAAAGGATGGGAAGGTGACCATCTCTCTTCCTGCTCAAAATCAGGGAGGTACCGTGATTTTAGTCGCGAAACATAAATAAAATACCGCCATCCTGAGTGTACAGGATGGCGGCTTTTATATTAGCGTGAGTAGTTTGGTGCTTCTTTTGTGATGTTGACATCATGCGGATGGCTCTCCTGGAGTCCAGCACCTGTCATACGAATGAATTGTGTGTCTTCACGAAGGGCACGAATGTCGGCAGCGCCGCAATACCCCATACCTGAACGAAGACCACCAATCAATTGATAGACCGTGTCGGCAAGCTCACCGCGATACGCCACGCGACCTTCGATTCCTTCTGGCACGAACTTTTTATCGGCTTCTTGGAAATAACGATCTTGGCTTCCACGTTTCATCGATGCTTCCGACCCCATACCACGGTAAGTCTTGAACTGACGACCTTGGTAGATTTCCATCTCTCCTGGGCTCTCTTTCACACCCGCAAGCAAGCTTCCGAGCATGACTGCGTTCGCTCCTGCGGCGATCGCTTTGACGATATCACCTGAGTACTTGATTCCACCATCAGCGATGACTGAGACACCGTGCTCTTTCGCTTCCATAACACAATCGTATACAGCTGTGATTTGTGGAACGCCGACACCTGCGACGACACGTGTCGTACAGATTGAACCTGGTCCAATCCCAACTTTAATGACGGATGCCCCTGCTTCAATCAATGCACGCGTTGCTTCAGCAGTAGCCACGTTTCCTGCGATGATTGGAAGTGATGGGAACATGTCGCGGATCTCTCGAACTTTTTCAAGAACACCAGCGGAATGTCCGTGTGCTGTATCGATGACCAATGCATCCACACCCGCTTCAACTAATACTTGAGCGCGTGACACTGCATCTTTTGTGACACCGATTGCTGCTGCGACGAGAAGACGACCTTGCTTATCTTTTGCTGCGTTCGGGAACTGTTCGACTTTCTCGATGTCTTTTGTCGTAATGAGACCTTTCAATACACCGTTCTCATCGACGAGTGGAAGCTTCTCGATGCGATGTTGATGAAGAATGCGTTCTGCCTCTTCAAGTGACGTACCAACTTTTGCTGTGATGAGATTTTCCGTCGTCATGACATCTTTGATGACTGTTGAATAATCTTTAATAAAGCGAAGATCACGATTCGTCAAGATACCAATCAGTTTACGCTCCTCTTCTGAGTTCACAATCGGTACACCAGAGATACGATACTTACTCATCAAGTATTCCGCATCGTATACTTGATGGTCTGGAGTTAAATAGAACGGGTTCGTGATGACACCATTTTCTGAGCGTTTGACACGATCGACGTGCTCAGCTTGCATTTCCATCGACATGTTCTTGTGAATGACACCTAAACCGCCTTGACGGGCCATAGCGATTGCCATCGGAGCTTCGGTGACTGTATCCATGCCGGCACTGATGAGCGGAATATTCAATTCCAGTCCTTCACAGAGCTTCGTGCTTAAATCTACGTCACGCGGTAAAACACTTGAAAACCTCGGTACGAGTAATACATCATCAAACGTTAAACCTTCTTTTGCAAACTTGTTTTCCCACATAAAAATTGATGGCCCCTTTCTCGTCCTATCCAAATCTTCATTTCGAAATATTTCTGTAATGGTAACAGGTATAATGCGAAAGTGCAATTCAATTCCCGATGTTCAGAAAGTTCAGAATTGTGTTCATTACGATATGAATCATAAAAATTGTTCGGAATTTCATGAGAAGAGGCTCTATTTAATGGAGTTCGATTTCAAAATAGGCATAAAAAAGACGACCGAGCGTTATGCTCGGTCGTCCTCTGCGTTGTTGCCTGGCAACGTCCTATCCTCACAGGGGGAGATCCCCCAACTACTTTCGGCGCTGAGACGCTTAACTTCCGTGTTCGGCATGGGAACGGGTGTGGCCGTCTCGCTATCGCCACCAGACTTTTACAGGGCTTGTTCCCTGAAAACTGAGGATTCATCAACACAAACCATAGACTAGATCAAAGCCTCGACCGATTAGTATCATTCAGCTCCACGTGTCACCACGCTTCCACCCATGACCTATCTACCTCATCGTCTCTGAGGGGTCTTTCTTGATTGCTCAAAGGGAAATCTCATCTCGGAGGGGGCTTCATGCTTAGATGCTTTCAGCACTTATCCCGTCCGCACGTAGCTACCCAGCGATGCTCCTGGCGGAACAACTGGTACACCAGCGGTGCGTCCATCCCGGTCCTCTCGTACTAAGGACAGCTCTCCTCAAATTTCCTGCGCCCACGACGGATAGGGACCGAACTGTCTCACGACGTTCTGAACCCAGCTCGCGTACCGCTTTAATGGGCGAACAGCCCAACCCTTGGGACCTACTCCAGCCCCAGGATGCGATGAGCCGACATCGAGGTGCCAAACCTCCCCGTCGATGTGGACTCTTGGGGGAGATCAGCCTGTTATCCCCAGGGTAGCTTTTATCCGTTGAGCGATGGCCCTTCCATGCGGAACCACCGGATCACTAAGCCCGACTTTCGTCCCTGCTCGACTTGTAGGTCTCGCAGTCAAGCTCCCTTCTGCCTTTGCACTCTTCGAATGATTTCCAACCATTCTGAGGGAACCTTTGGGCGCCTCCGTTACTGTTTAGGAGGCGACCGCCCCAGTCAAACTACCCGCCTGACACGGTCCTCCAGCCGGATCACGGCTGCGAGTTAGAGACTCTATACGCAAAGGGTGGTATCCCAAGGGTGTCTCCACCGAAGCTGGCGCTCCGGCTTCACAGACTCCCACCTATCCTGTACATCGCGTACAAAGCCTCAATATCAGGCTGTAGTAAAGCTCCATGGGGT